>JARDZQ010000138.1 GCA_029240775.1 Rubrobacteraceae bacterium
ATTGCCCCGAGCCTTCTCCTCCGGTACACAGCGGATCTTCTCACCCGGGAAAGATAACCGAGGTCCCTCCCTTTCCCAACGCCGCGTTTTCGCGATTTTTCGGAAACTTTCGACCCGTCCAGATGTGTACGTCTGTAGTAGAATAATGGCCAGTAGATTGGTCTCGTTAGGAGGACTAAGTGGGATTCGGCGGTTATCTGTTAGTGATGATCGTGGGTGCCCTCATCTCGGGGGCCGCCGCGCTCTGGGTGCGGAGCGCTTACTCGAAGTATTCGAAGCAGCCTTCAGCCAGCGGCCTGACCGGGGCGCAGACGGCGCGTATGATCCTGGACCGCAACGGTCTCTCCAACGTGAGGGTAGAGCCGGTGGCGGGCACACTCACCGACCACTACGACCCCAGGAGCAAGGTGGTCAGGCTCTCGGAGGGCAACTTCCGGAACAACTCCATCGCGGGTGTCAGCGTCGCGGCCCACGAGGTCGGGCACGCCATCCAGGACGCTAGCGGGTACTTACCCATGAAGCTCAGGGCCGGCCTCTTCCCGATCGTTAGCTTCGCGGGGCAGCTGTGGTTCCCGCTGTTCTTCCTGGCCATCATCATGGGCGTGGGGACGGCGACGGGCCAGCTCTTTATCCAGCTCGCCGTGATCGCGTTCGCCGGGATATTGCTCTTCCACGTGGTGACGTTGCCGGTGGAGATCAACGCCTCCACCCGCGCCTACGGGCTGCTGACGCGCTACGGGATCCTCTCGCGCGGGGAGGCTGACGGGACCAAGCGGGTCCTCTCGGCTGCTGCCTTCACGTACATCGCGGCGGCGCTCACCTCGCTGCTGACGCTGCTGTACCTGCTCGCGCTGAGTCGCGACTAGCCGCGAAAAACGGACGAAGCGAGAAGGGCGGGGCGCATGCCCCGCCTTTTTCGTGGGAGCGAACCGCCGCCGGAGCGCCACGGGTTTGTAGGTTGTAGAATACGCGCGTCGTGGAACAGGTACGTCGGATAACCAAGAGACGCCGCAGGCTACGTACGGTGGGGGAGCCGCACCCTTGGGAGCCGCGGCACATGCGACTGGCCGGGACGCGCTATGCCGAGTCGGTCGGGGACCCGCGCGGGAGACGCAACGTCGCGCTCGGGGTGATACAGCACCTCTGGCGCTCGCCGGTCCCGTTCGTGGGGTTCTATGCGCCGGAGGGAGTTCTGGTCACGGAGGGCCGTACCTACGTCCCGGCGCCGCCGCGGCTGGTTGACGACACCGAGTATCTCTTCGGGGTCGAGGCACACAAGAGGGCCTTCGCGAGGGATCTCCAGGAGGGCATGATCCCTTCGGGGAGGCTCCCCGGATACTTCGAGCTCTCGACCGATGAGGGCTGGCGGATAGGCCTCGACCTCGCGGAGCGGCGCCTCGAGCTCGACGACGGTTGGGGGATGGCCTCCGAAGCTTCGGTGGCCGGAGACCTGGCCCCCTTCGCCTGGGCCTACCGCAACAGCAGTTTCTGCGTGGTTACCCTCTACGACAAAGACATAAGCGCGCTGCGCGACGATCTCCTCTTCGTGGCCAAGCGCGAGGGTGTAGAGCTTCGCTGGCGCCGGTCGGCCGCCTGAGGGCACGAGCCGAGAGCACACGAAAGCACGTAACGGAGGGTAAGGACGGTGTTCGGCCTCGACGACTTCGAGAGCGCCGGCCTCAGGGCGGTCGAGCGCCGTTTCGCGCCAAAGGACGCGATCTTCACCCCCGGCGACCCTGACGACCAGCTCTACTTCCTCCTCTCTGGTACGGTGCGCCTGTACAAGATCTACGGCGACTACAAGGAGGCGACCACGGCTCTCCTTAGGGATGGTGGCGTCTTCGGCAAGCTGAACCTAGTCGAGGGACGCTGGCAGGACGTCTTCGCCGAAGCGGTGACCGAAGCAAGGGTTGCGAGCATCCAGAAGGCCGCCCTGGAGCGCGTCATAAAGCGCGACCCCGAGTTCGCCCTCAAGCTCTTCTCCTCGCTCTCCGAGCGCCTCAGGCAATCGGACGAGGTCATAGAGAGCCTATTGCACAGGGAGGTCTCGACCCGCCTGGCGACGCTCCTCTTGAACCTCGGCGAGCGCTTCGGCGAGGACGGACAGGCGGGCGTGCTCATAGGCGTGCGCCTCACGCACCAGGAGCTGGCGAACATGATCGCCTCTACCCGTGAGGCTGTCTCGAAGGTGATGAGCGAGCTCCAGCGCGACGGCGTCATCGAGAGCCGCAGCCGCCGTGTCGCGATCCTCGACCGCGATGCCCTCGCCAAGCGCGCATCCGGTCCCTCCGGCCTCTCCGTGGACGGCCAGGTGCGGCTCTAGGGGCTCGCCTCACGCGACAATCAAGGCCCGAACGTACGGGCCTGGTTTTGAGCGTAGAGGGAGGTATTGCGGATGACGTACGACCAAGGAGCTGAGCACGAGTTGCCCGAGGGCTACGCCATCCGCGCCCCCGCGGCGGGCGACTTCCGAGCCGTTGCCGGCCTTGTCCTGGCGAGCGACCTCTCTAGTTTCGGAGAGCCGGACTACACGGAGCAGGAGCTGTTCGCAGACTGGCAGGATCTCGACCTAAAAGCAGATGCCTGGGTCGTGGTTGCGCCGGAACGGGAGCTCACCGGCTACGCGGCCGTCGAGCACCGCGGGGACGGGACCATCTACGCCGAGGGTTACGTGCACCCGTCGTACGTCGGCCTCGGTGTCGGGGGCACACTGATCCGGCTCACCGAAGCCCGCGCGCGGGAGCTCACCGACCGGGTGCCGCCGGGATCTTGCGTCATCCTCGATAACACCATCAATGGGCGGGACGAAGCGGCCCGGCGGCTCGTGGAACGGGCGGGGTACGCCGCAGTCCGGCACTTCTGGCGCATGGCGATAGAGCTGGGAGAGGAACCGCAGGAGCCGGGGCTGCCCGAGGGGGTCTCCATTCGCTCTTGCGTGTCCGGGGAGGACGAACGCGCCATCTACGAGGCTCTCGACGAGGCGCTTCAGGATCACTGGGAGTACGCGCCTACGACGTTTGAGCGCTGGGAGAGGCGCAAGAAGCGGATGGGGTTCGATCCCGGGCTGTGGCTGCTGGCCGTGGACGGCGGCGAGGTCGCGGGGGCGGCGGTCTGTGAGGACCGCGCCGAGGCCGGGTGGGTGAGCGAGCTGGCCGTGAGGCGCCCCTGGCGCCGCCGGGGGATCGGGATGGCTCTGCTGCGCCGTGCCTGCGCCGAGTTCCACCGCCGCGGCAGAGGCAAGGTGGCCCTCGGGGTAGACTCGGAGAGCCTCACCGGCGCGACCCGGCTCTACGAGCGGGCCGGCATGCGAGTCGAACGACTCTACTCCGTGTACCGCAAGGAGCTGCGCCCCGGCGAATGTCCCACCTAGCGCCATCCACCCCTACCGGGTCTAGAATGGGCCCGTGAAAAAGGAGGCAGACGACGCGAGAATCGGCGGCGCCGAGCACCGCCTCTTTCTCGGCTACCTCGCGGTGCTCTTGCTCGCCGGGTTGCTGACCATGCACCAGATAGGCATAACCTGGGACGAGCCCAACTACTTCACCTCTTCCTACTCGTACCTCTCCTGGTTCGGGCACATCGTGACTGAACCCTCCGAGTGGTGGTCCTCCATAGACCGCTACTGGGAGCAAAGCCACGAGGCGCCGCCTTTCTTCAAGCTGTGGGGCGGGCTCTTCGCTGGCGTCGCCGCGCTCCTCTTTGGGACGGACGACCTCGGGACTCTAGGCCACGCCTACCGGATGGGCTCCTACGCCCTGTTCCTACTCTCCACCTACGTCGCGTTCCGCTTCGTTCGCGGGAGCTTCGGTAAGGTGGCTGCCTGGGGAACCGCCCTGAGCTTGCCGCTCATCCCGGTGCTCTTCGGCTTCGCCCGCCTCGGGCAGCTCGATGGAGCGGTCGCCTCGATGTACCTGCTCGCGGCGGTAGCGCTCTACCGGATGCTCGTCCCCGGTGGCCGAGGACCGACGCTCCTGGCCGGCGTGGCGCTCGGGCTGGCCTTCGCGACGAAGCTCAACGTCTTCACGCTGCTGCCCGCGGCGCTGCTCTGGTGGGCCGTCTACAGCCGGGACCGGAGGACCCTCGCGCGCGTGGCGGCGTGCTCTCTCGTCGGGGCCGTGATCTTCTTCGCCCTCTGGCCGTGGCTCTGGCGGGAGCCGGTGGGGAGGACGTGGGAGTTCCTGACGTGGACGGCCGGCTTGCAGGACGAGCGGTTTACGTACTACCTCGGGCAGTGGTGGGCCGGGGCGCCCTTCCACTACCCGCTCGCCACCCTCATCGTGCTGGTGCCCCTCGCGGTCGCGGTCGCGGGGGTTCTCGGGCTCGTCCGGCTCTTCGCGGAGGCACGAAACCCGGCGGCGGGGTGGGTCCTGCTCAACCTCATCCTCGTCGTCGGGGTGGCAGGCTCGGGGCTCGTCCCGATCTACGGCGGTCCCCGGCAGTTTCTGGCCGCCTTCCCGCTGTGGGCGATCTGCGCCGGCGTCGGCGTCGGCTGGCTTGCTAGCAGGCTCCGCGTGCGGCCGGCGGTCATGCTCGCGGCCTACGCTGCGCTCTCGCTGCCCGGCATCCTGTGGACCGGGACGGCGAACTCGCTCGAGTACTACGGCGAGGCGGCCGGCCTGGTGCCCGGCGCCCGCTCCTTGGGCTTCGAGACTACCTACCTCGCCGACACCTACAGGCCGGCCGTCGGGTGGTTGAGCGAGGTCGCGCCCGAAGGAGCTACGGTCTATGCGCAGGCGGGCACCCACCCGGTGCTCGAGAGCTACCGCCGTATCGGGGAGCTCAGGGATGACTTGCGCCCGGCATACCTCGCGCCTATAGCGCCCAAGGGACCTCTCATGGATGAGGAGCCGCGCGAGGACTCCTACCTCCTCTTCCTGCCGCGGCAGTCCATCTACACCGACCAGATGCTGGCGCTCGAGCAGAAGCGGCCACTCTACGAGTACGAGAAAGGCGGGGTGTCCCTGATCCGGGTCTACTCCGGCGAGGCCGTCGGTGAGACACTGGGCATACAGGGCGCACCGGAGCCCCGCGACGTCGGCCCGGCGAACGCCCTCGTAGTCTTGGGCGGTGTACTCGCGGTGCTTTATGCTCTCCTGCGGCGGCAGCGGGTCGTGGACGACGGGCGCGCCGATCAGGCAGGCTAGGTTATCGGGGCTTCCGCTCTCCGGAAACTTTTCGGGGGCGAGGAGCGTATACTCGTTATGGTATGGAGCACGCGTCTGCGGTGACACTAGGCGGTTGGCGGGAGAGGCTCAGGGACCTGTCGGTCCGGCGCGAGACGCTGGATGACAACGAGCTTGTGGCCCGGACCCTCAAGGGCGACGTGCGCTCCTACGAGGAGCTGGTGCGGCGCTACGAGCGTCTCGTGGGTCGTGTGCTCTACCCCTACGCGCGGCGCGAGATCTCCGTCGAGGACCTGGTGCAGGAGACCTTCCTGCGCGCCTACGACCGGCTGGAGACCTTCAACCCGGACTACCGCTTCAAGACATGGCTGCTCGCCATAGCCAACAACCTCGGCGTGGACACCTTGAGGCGCCGCAGGGAGATCGTCGAGTTCAACCCGGAGACGCACGCCGGGGCGGGCAGGGGACCCGAGGCCGAGGCCCTCGACGCCGACCGCTCCAGGAGTGTCCGGGAGGCGGTGGCGACCCTGCCAGAGACCTACGGTGTGCCCCTGATCCTGCGCTACTCTGAGGGTCTCTCCTACGCCGAGATAGCCGAGGTACTCGACATCACGATCCCCGCGGTAAAGAGTCGGCTCTTCCGCGCCAGGAACATGATGGCCGAGAGGCTCGAAGAGGTGGGGGAGCGGGGATGAACGTCCCGCGCCGCTGCGACCCGGAGACCGTCTTCGAGCTCGCCGACGGCGCTCTGAGCGAAGAGCGGGCGCGCGAGGCCCGCTTGCACCTAGACGAGTGTCCGCCGTGTCGCGGGCTCTACGAGAAAGAGCTGGAGATCAATGCTCTCCTGCGCTCGACCGAGCTTGCGGACCCACGGTCGCGGTCTGTCTGTCCGATGGTCGCGATGGCGTTGCCTACCCGGCCGTTAAAGGCCCGCCTTCTGTGGGCGTCTACGGCCCTGATCCTGCTGCTCGCCGCGTCGCTCGCCCTGAGCCTCGACGGTACCAACCCCCTGGTCTTGGCTGTGAACACGCTGGGCGTCTTCTGGGGCGTGGTCTCGGGGTTCGCCGACGTGGCCCGGACCACCGTGGTCGCCGCGGGCCCGATACTCTTCGCAGCCCTAGCCATAGGCGCGCTGCTCGACCTCTGCCTGGTAGCGGCGTTCCTCTGGACTACCAGGCGCCGCTCTCGCGAGGCATGAGCCTCTCGGCTTCGTCGGTCCTTCCCCTAAACCTCCTGCGGCCCTTGCTCACCCTCCTGGTCGCTGTCGTAGGGCTCGTCGTCCTCGCGCCGCTCCCCGCCTACGCCTTCGAGAACAAGGCCTTCGGTGACGTTTTCGTGGAGCGAGGGCAGACCGAGCCAGAGGTCTCGACCGCGGTCGGGGATGTCACGGTCGAGGGCGTCGTCGATGGAGATGTCCGCTCGGGGCTCGGCGACATCGAAGTGAGCGGCGAAGGCGTGAGGGGCGACATAAACGCTGGGTTCGGCGACGTTACGGTGGGCGCGCCCGTCGACGGCGAGATCGACGCCGGCTTCGGGGACGTGTACCTCGACGCTCCCGTGCGCGGTGACGTAAATGTTGGCCGTGGAGATCTGGAGCTGGGACCGGCGGCCCGGGTGGACGGCGACATTACGAGCGGCAGCGGTGAGATCATGCACCACCCCGAAGCCGTGGTCGAGGGGAAGATGATAACCGGCATGAGACCCGAGATGGACCACGATTGGGGCTGGTTCGGGATACTGGACCTCGTCGGCTGGATGTTCGCGGCAGCGGTGTTCGCGGCGTGCAGCGTGCTGGCAGTCGTCCTGGCCCCGCGGCAGCTCTCAGCCGCGGCGCGCCGGGCCGAGGAATCTCCCGCGATGTCGTTGCTCTTCGGGGTGGCCTCCGTGCCGGCGGTCGTGGTGCTCTGCGTGGTGCTGGCGGTCTCCATCATCGGGATCCCGCTCCTGCTGCTCCTCGCTCCGGCTTACCTGGCGCTCGTCTTCTTCGGGGCGCTCGTGGCCGCCTACTTCGTCGGGAGGAGGGTGGTGTTCGCTACCGGTCGCTACCACGTGGGCAACGCCATGGCCGCTGCGGTAGGCGCCCTCATCCTCGCCGCGGCGTACCTGATCCCCGTGCTCGGCGGGCTCCTGATCTACGGCCTCGCCCTCTT
>JARDZQ010000139.1 GCA_029240775.1 Rubrobacteraceae bacterium
GCCCCGGAGCTGCGGGAGGTGGGAGCGGGCATCTCGCTGTGGGCCAACGCGACCCGGGCGCTCAAGAGGCTCGGGGTGTACGAAGAGATCCGGGCCTCGGGCGCGGCCGAGATTGGGGGCGAGCTCCGCTCCTGGCGCGGGGAGATGTTCTTGAAGATCCCGGCGGAGGATCTGAGAGCGCGCTTCGGGGAGGCGAACCTCGCCGTCCACCGGGCCGACCTGCAAGGCGCGCTGTTCTCCGCCCTCCCGCCCGCCACCGTGCGGCTCGGGGCGGAGCTCACCGGCTTCGAGCAGACAGGCGAAGGGGTGCTCGCGCGCTTCGCCGACGGGCGCGAGGAGCGGGGCGACCTCCTGGTGGGGGCGGACGGCATCCACTCCTCCGTCAGGGCCCAGCTGTTCGGTCGGCGTGCTCCGCGGTACGCTGGGTACACGGCGTGGCGGGGGATCGCCGAGGCCGACGGACGCCTTCCCGAGGGGACCGGCCTGAACCTGTGGGGCAGGGGCTCGGAGTTCGGGCTGGCCGGCATCGGCCGTGGGCGCTTCTACTGGTTTGCGACGAAGAACGCACCGGAAGGCGAGCCCGAGAGCGCGGCCGGACGCAAACGGGAGGTGCTCGACCTCCTCTCCGGCTGGTACGAACCGGCCACGACGGCGGTCGCCTCGACCGACGAGCCGGAGATTCTGCGCAACGACATCTACGACCGCGACCCGCTGCCGCGCTGGGGCGCGGGCCGGGTGACGCTGCTCGGCGACGCCGCCCACCCGATGACGCCCAACCTCGGCCAGGGTGCCTGCCAGGCCATAGAGGACGCGGTGGTGCTGGCGTGGTGCCTCGGCGGTGGGGATGGGATCCCCCATTACCTGCGGCTCTACGAGGAGCGCCGGGTCCGCAGGACCGCCACCGTCGTGAGGAGGTCCCGGCTCGCCGGCCGGGTCGCCCAGATCGAGAATCCCCTGCTCTGTCGCCTGCGCGACGAGCTAGCCAGGAGGACCTCGGGTCGCGCGCAGCTCCAGCTCTACGAGGAGATCGCGAGGTACCAGGCGTGAGCGAGCGAAGCCTGCGCCTGGACGAACTGCCTCGGCCACCGCTCTTCAAGCTGGTCGGAGAGGATGGGGATAACCGCTTCGCGCAGACCACTGTAGGTGGGGAGCCGTCGAGGGTCGGCGTCTTGTTCTCGGGCCGGGAGCTCGCCGAAGAGTTCTCCGCGGTGGCCGAGGAGCTCGGGATGGAAGCGCTCGCCGGTCTCGCAGCAGCAGAGCTCTCGGGCTGGGGCGCGGTAGAAGCGTACGCCGCCTCGGGGCAGGACTACGTGCTCGTGGTCTCCGAGAGGGGGACGGGGCTCTTTCACGCCGCGGACGTGGCGCAGCGCGCCGTAGAGGCAGCGGAGGTGCCTTTGCCCCTGTACGTGATCAGCGACGAGAGGGGTGAGGCACCCCTGATCTCGGTCGATACCGGCGGCGAAGAGGTGCTGGTCGCCGCGCTCTTCAGCACGCCCGAGAAGGCTCGCGTCTTCAGGGAGAAGGCGTCCCACCTGGACCTGCCAGACAGGCTCGGAAACGTAGAAGATCGGGACGGCCTGAGGCGGCACGCCCTCGTCGCCAGGCAGGCGGGGGCCGAATACGCCGTCGTGGACCCCGAGTCGGGGCTCACGGAGGCGATCCCGATAGAAGAGCTGATCCGGTGAGACTCGTCCTCGCGTTGGATGTGGATTCCACCGTATGGGACACGGGCGCCAGGGTGTGCGAAGTGGCGCTCGGTGTTACAGGCGAGACGCTTGACCTCGAGTCCGTCTCGACCTGGACGCACGTACTCGACGCCTACGGCGAGGAGAAGACGACGGAGATCTTCGACCGCGTCTTCTCACCGGAGGCGATCCAGGCCCGCGAGCCTTACCCCGGCGCTGCGGAGGTGTTGCGTCAGATACAGGGCGAGCTCGGCATAAAGGTCCATTTCGTGACCCACGGCTACGACCCCGAGGCGCTAGGACCTCACCTCGAGCCCTGGCTCGGGGATCACTTCGGGCCGGACGTAGATCTCACAGTAACGACCGAGGACAAGTTGTGCGTCCTGGGGGACATCGGCGCTTTCGGCATGATCGACGACCGGCCCGAAACCCTGGAACGCGCCGCCGACGCCGGGCTGTGGGTGGCGGCCAGGATCCAGCCGTGGAACCGCGAGTTCGTCGCGGTGAGGGCCGATGTTCACGGCTTCTCGGACTGGCGCGAGGTCCCAGACCTCCTGCGGGTGCTGTAACCTGTTGCACGGAAGGCGAGACCCGGGAGGAGGCGCTGTGAGCGGCGAGAGCGGCAATGGAGGTATGCGTGAAGGTGCGCCGGAGATCTCCGGTTTCCTGAGCCGGGGGAGCTGGATCTCGGTTTCGGCAAGGATCGGCAACGACCGGGCCGGCTACGTCTGCGACAGCGACGTGAACGGTCTGCTCCTCGAGGTGCGCGACCCGAGTGGGGACCTCCACGGCTACGAGTTCCTGCCCTGGTCCAGCATAGAACGGGTGAGCGCCGACGGATAGAACCGTGACAGGTGACGGCGGCAAACCCTTCGACGACCTGCCCGAACTGGAGACGGAGCGTCTGCTACTTCGCAGTATGCGCCTGGACGACGCCCGGGCCATGTTCGCCTACGCCTCCGACCCCGAGGTGACACGCTACGTGCTGTTCGAGACACTCCGGTTCCGCAACATCTGAGGCTCGAGCGTGCTCTTCCCGCCTGCCCAGCAAAGCTCCAGCGTCCCGTCCTTGATGGCGCGGTAGCTTGCTCGCCGCACTTCCTCCGCAGCGTGACGCTTCTCCGTGAGCTCCTCTTCCGAGAGGTGACGGATTCCGTCCAGTGTGAGGCGGTAGATGGGGAGCTCGCCGTCCAGCCAGTCCCACACTCCAGGGCACTGTCTCGTACCCCCCGAGGGGGCGTCTTTGCTAGGAGGTGGGGAGGTCCCGCACGAGCTCCTCCGCGAGCCTGTCGAGTTTCGCCGGGTAGCGCTCGCTCTCCCTGAGGGAATCGAGCTCCCTCTGGGCAGCTTCGAGGTCGGCCATCTTCGCCTTCGCGTTCTCCAGCGTGATCAGCCCCCGGCGTACTGCTCCAGGTAGCGCTCGCGCCTCTCCTTGAGACTCCCTTCGTGCTTTAGTAGTGTCCTAATCTGACCCTCCGCCTGTCTGTCGGCGTGGAGCCTGATCTGCTCGCCGATCACGCCTGGCTCTTCGACCAGGCTAACGACGAAGCGCCGCACGCGCTCCTCAAGGTCTGCCGCCCGGTAGTAGCGGGCGTGGGAGCAATCCGTCTTGTCGTGCCGCCTGCGGCTGCAAGCGTAGACGTACCACGTCGCGCCGTTCTTTCTACGGCGGTTGGTGTAGGTAGCCAAGCGCCAGCCGCACGGACAGAAGGAGTTGCCGTAGAGTTCCCAAGAACGGTCCCCGGCGCTCGACCGTGCAACGTTGGCCTGCACCCGCTCTCTGGCGGTGTCCACCCACGCGCGCGGTACCCTGGACCCGGCGACGGGCGCGGCGATCCACTCGCTGCACGGCTTCTCCGCGCTCCCGATCCGCTTCTTGTCGGTCGAGCGTCTCTCGGAGAGGCGGTTGTACTACCAGACGCCGTACGTCGCATTTGGGTTGAGCCTAGCGAGCACGGTGGGGGAGAGGAGACCCTTATCGGCAAGGGCCTTGAGCTCCTAGTGGGTGTGGCTTGTAGAGGTCGCTCAAGACTATGTCCCTGAGCACGATGTGCTGCCACGTCCTCCCGCTCCGCGCGGTGGGCACGTGGTCAGCTTCGAGTTCCTTCTAGCGGCGTTCGCCTAGCCCCTGCTTGCTCTAGCGTTCCGAACCCTCCGATCCCAGAGTCTCAGGGACGTCCCAAGCCGATGACGAAAGCCGCCGATCCCTTCTGAGTGCTCGCTGAAGATTCCTCTTGACTGCTCGTCTGCAGAGTGCGTCGCAAGAAGTGGCAGTTTCTGAAACGGTCGAGACGCGGATCGTAGAAGATGCGGTTTCTGCTGTTGTCACCGCAGATGATGAGGTCCCTCATGCCGTCGCCGGCCCGTATGGTGTTGTGGCCCGAGCCACCAGTTATCCTGTCGTTGCCCAGGTTGCCCTTCACCATGTCGCGGTCCCTGCCGCCCTTGACCCAGTCGTCGCCCCACCCGCCGAAGACCTGATCGTTACCGTCCTGGCCGTTGAGGTTGTCGAATCTTCCCCTGCCGCTCACGAAGTCCCCGCCGTCCCTGGCGAATATAGCGTCATGCCTGTTGGTGCCGAATATGGAGTCGGCCCTGTTGGTGCCGAAACAGTCGCCCCCATCGCAACGTATCGTCTTCGCAAAGGCCGCTCCACCGCCCACGGCCACCGCCACAGCGATCGCCGCGAGCAAGAGGATAACGTGTCTCACCCTTGGTCCTCCTCTTTCGGTGCTGGGAGTAAATACTCCCTCCAAGCAACACGAGTATCTTAGTACTCCCGGCGGGGCAGCGCATCCCCCAAATGAGTGATCTTTGGTTGGTACGCAAGAAGGCCGGAGCCCCGTAGGGCCCTGGCCCACTCGTCGTGCGCCGTCCTCTCCGCGTGGCTAGAGCGCTACATCCATCTCCATGCTGTCGTTCGCCCCAACCACAGCACAGAACGTCACCCTCGACGTTGTCCCAACTTGCGTGGGCTCAGAAGAAGGCGGTAGCGACAACAGCACCCGCTGGCGGTCCCGGCACCGCTATACTCGAGGCCGAGGAGGGCATGGACAGCAAGGACTTGGCGGAGCTGTACAACCGAACGCGGGAAGCTACCGATGCCCCCACGAGCTGGCCGAGGAGATCGAGGAACTCACCAAACAGCTTGAGGGGCTCCCCTGCCTTGTACGCTGGCACGAGAGGGCCAGGGTGAAGGCGCGGGTGGCGCTTCAGCAGGCGGAGCTGGGCGAGCGGTTGATCGATAAAGGGCAAAGAGAAAGGGCCGGGGGAATAGATGTGAGAACCCCCAGACCCTGTGTCACGTAACGATCGCAGACTACCAAGCCTCAGGGCGAAGCACATCACTCAAATGACGTATATTTGCCGTTACTTGTGCATTGCAATTGGTTGGGAACTTTCGAGAACCGTCTGCTACCAGTGCTACTTGCCTATCTCGTTCTCCCATGAGGCTTGCTTTGGTATAACGTCAGACGATAGGTACGGTGATGGCGAAGGAGGCATCGATCTGTATGGCTTACGTCCACGCCATCGCAGCAGGCGACCTTCCTTGGGCCTTGTACGCCGTATCGCTGCTCGTGGGGGCTCTACCTGACGCGCTCCTACTTGTCCAGAGGAGAGGCTTTGGCAGAGGAGGGTTCGGTTTCGGTAGGCGGCGTGGATCGTTCGGACTGTTGAGGGTTTTGTTCACGTTGCTGTTCACCACCTTGCTCGGGCCGGTCGTGCTCGTGGTGCTGATCGCCTTCGTCGCCTACCGTTTCTTCACCAGCCGCCGCAGACGCTAACCTATTTATCTAGCTCGCCCCGCGCGTCATCCCGGCTCAGCCGGATGCTCTGCGGTGGGCGATCGAGCCGTCCCCCGTAGGGCGCGGTGGTGGAAGCCCGGCACCCATCGGGGTGAGAGGATGGGTGCGAAAGAGGAGGCGAGCGTCAGGTTGTCTTCGGGACCCTACCC
>JARDZQ010000140.1 GCA_029240775.1 Rubrobacteraceae bacterium
ATCTCTTCCCACCGGGTGTCCTCGAACAAAGGCACCCGCGCCAGCACGTCCTGGATCTTCTTGAGCGTCGCTCCCGATGGCGCTGCGGTCACGGGGCGCGTCTTACCGGAGATCCCCTCTTGTGTCTCGCCTTCCATGCCTCTCCTCCGGCGGCAAGCTCTGTTCTCCTCGAACATCGGCTTGAACAAACGCGTGCCGGTCGAATCCTCTGGCTAGCCGGAGGCGTGCAAACGTCGAACGGCCCACTCTCTGGCCTCCGCGTGGGCGCTCAAGACGGGATCCGGGTCCACGACAACCGGATTGTCCACCAGTTCCAGCAACGGCAGATCGTTGTGGGAGTCGCTGTAGAAGTAGCTGCCCTCCAGGGTGCGTCTGGTCTCCTGCGTCCACTCCACAAGCCGCGTTACCTTTCCTTCCCTGAAGGTCGGGGTTCCCACAACGCGACCGGTGAAGCGATGTTCATGGTGCTCGAGTTCGACGGCCAGAAGCGAGGGTATGCCGAAGCGTTCGGCGATAGGCTCGCTGACGAAGCTGTTGCTTGCGGTGATGATAGCCAGGTCGTCTCCTGCATCGCGATGTTCGTCCACGAGGGCGACCGCTCCCTCCGTGATCATGGGCTCGATGCGTGAGGATACGAATTCTCGCCGCCAGCGGCGCAGATAGTTCGGCGGGTGCTCGACGAGGGGCTCCAGTTGAAACCTCACGGACTCGTGGATGACCAGGGTCCCGGCTAGATACTCGCCGTGGAGACGTTCGTTCGCGGCGCGGACTTCATCCCCGTCGAGAACGCCCGTGTCGACGAGGAACTCGCACCAGGCGTACTCGCAATCACCGGCCAGCAGGGTGTTGTCAAGGTCGTACAGAGCGAGCGCCACAGCTACCTCACTATACCAACTCCAGACCGGAAGATGACGACAACTCAATCAGGTTGCTGTGGATTATCCGGGGGACGCAGCCGCTTTTCGTGCAGCTTCTCGTAGTACGGCAGGCAGTGTTCGTAGACCCCCTCGAGGCCAGGCGGCACCTCTGTGTCGTCTTCGAGCGGCTGGCTCTTGATGCCGGTGCTCTCTGCCGCCTCCTCATGCCACCCCGCCCACATCTCCCACCCGGGCACCTCGCCTGGCTCCCAGAAGAGGGCCTCGGGTATGAACGGCACGCCCAGCCTCTCGCAGTAGGCCCGTATCGTGCCCTCTGGATCTCTTATGAGGTATGCGGCGTCCACGACGGCCGGGTCTTCTCCGTTCTCCACGGCGAGTCCGAACAGCCTCTGTTGTTGCTCGTAGCCAGCCTCTTCCAAGGTGAAGTCCGGCCAGAACCTGTGGAGCGAGGCGATTACCGGCGCCGGATCGCGGATGATGAACGTGTTGGTGAACCCCGATACGAACTCCCGGGACATGAAGCCGGCCACGTGGTAGGCCATGTCCTTGAAGAATATTGGCTTCCCCCGATGTTCGAGCATCCGCGCCAGCACCTTCTCGTGCCCGTACTCCTCCTTCGGCTCCGTCTCGGCGAAGCGGGCGCTGCGGCGCTCGGGCGAGTAGTAGTAGGAGGCGGAGAAGGGCTCGTGAAAGACCTTGAAGTCTCCTCGCTCGACGAATACCCGCTCCAGAGCAGTCGAAACGGACCGGGGCACAGCCCAGAGGGCTACCGGCTTGCTGTATGTCAACGCGCTCCTCTCTCCTTGGACCTTCTACCACCTGCCAGGACAACCTTCCGGGTTGTCGGGGGTGGAGACACAGGGTTGCCTGGGCAACCCTGTACCATAGTACCGTCCGGCGGATGGCGCACCCTCTCAAACGTTCTCCGCCATCTCTCGATACAAACCGATGAGACACAATAAAACTGCTTCGCAGTGCAGGCGGTAAGTTCCTGGAAGCCCGCGGCCCTCTGAGACTACGATGCCCCCGCTCTGTGTGAGATTGATCAATCCTGATCTTGAAAATGAATCAACTTGCTCAGGTGGAATCTGTGGCTTCTTTGTACAGTCAAACTAGACAGGTGCGGAAGGTTAGAGGCCGGGCCGACCGACGATTAGCGGAAAGGAGCGGAGCGGATGCTTTACGCAGAACAAGAGCTGGTGGCTCTGAAAGAGCGCGTGGCCGCCTACCCGGGGCCCGTCCTGTCGGCCTACCTGAGCGTCAACCCCGCCGATCCTGAGAACCGGGCGAAGGCGTATGTCATTCGCCTCAAGGATGCGTTGAAAGAGATGGCAGTGCAAAAGGAACTCTCCGGGCGCGTCCTAGCGTACGTAGACAGGGAGCAGCCGCGGGCTCGCACCCTGGCTCTCTTTGCCTCCCCCGATGAGATCTTCGACATCTACCGTCTACAGGTCGATCTGCCGGAGCGGGTCCGCTGGGGAGAACCTTACGTGGCGCCCCTGATCCTGGCCCTCCAGCAGTACGAACCGTACGGGGTGATCCTCCTCGGCGCGCACAGAGCTCGCTTGTTCGTCTCGGTCTTCGGGCAGATGGAGGAGGAGCTGGACGCTGAGAACATCTTTACGACCCTGGGGTGGCGTGAGTTCACCATCTCTCCCTCGACGGCGGCCCCGTCGGGCGGGGCGGCCAGGGATGTCTTCGAGCACCGGATCGAAGCGCAAACCCTCCGCTTCTACAGGGGCCTGGCGGAGACGGTGCGCGACCTGATAGAACGTTTCGGGCTCGTACGCCTGATCCTGGCCGGACCCGAGGAGCGCACATCGACCTTCGCCAGGACGTTGCCCCGGCAGGTCGCGGAGCTGGTCGCTGCCACCGTGCCGCTCCCACTGGGAGCTTCGGAGAGGGAGGTCCTGCAGCGGGTCTCCGTAGCCGAGGAGCAGGCACACAATAGAAGGCAGGAAGGTCTGCTCGCAGAGGTACGCGAGTTTGGTGTGAGCGGCCTGAATGAAACCCTCGGATCCCTCCAGGAGGGGCGGGTGCATCACCTTCTGGTGCCCTGGCTCTCCGGAGAGCGGGTCAGGTGGTGCGACTTCTGCGGGCTTGCCTCCACCGGCGCGGGGCGCTGCCCATACTGCGGGAGCGAGACGCGGGAGCGCGAGCTGGTCGATGCAGTGCTGGAGCTGGCAGAAGCTCGCGGGACACGCCTGGAGTTCGTGCGAGGCGATAACGCGGATGTGCTGCTCGAGGAGCTCGGGGGGCTCGCGGGCCTGGTGCGCTTCTGAGAAGTGCAACAAAGCGGCGGCTTCTCCGCTCAGCATTCTTTCAACGTGGCACCCGGTCAAGACTCGGAGGAGGTGGCAGTGATCGGTCCGGCCCATCCTTTTGATCACCCTCGTAGGGTCGGCCTCGAACAGGAGTTCTTCCTGGTGGACGAGGCGGGCGTCATCAGCCACCGCGCAGACGAACTCCTGTCGCTGTGCCGAGAGGATACCGGCGGGGAGGACCTGGATCCGGGACACTTCAAAGGCGAGTGCGCGAAGAACATGGTCGAGATAAACGCCGGTCCGAGCCCCGACCTCGCGAGCCTGGCGGCGGAGCACCTGGAAAACGTGCGGTTTGCGATCGGGATCGGGAGGCGACTCGGTCTGAGGCTGTACCCTTTGGGCACCTACCCTTTGCCCATAACGCCGTTCATCCGTGACTACCTGCGCTACCAGATAAAGGTGCGCACCGTGGGCTACGAACGGTACCTGCACGCGGGAAGGTGCGCGGGGGTGCACCTCCACCTGGAGCTGCCGGCCGGGACGATCGACCCGTACTCGGGACCGTCCGATGAGGCTCTGGCAGAGGCCGGGGAGGAGCTGCTGGCTCTGTACAACCTCGCCACGGCCCTGGACCCTGCGCTCGTCGCCCTGGGACGCGCCTGCCCGTTCTATGAGGGACGGGCGGAAGGGCTTGCGACGCGCACGATCCACTACCGGGGGAGCGAAGCCTTCGGCGTCGAAGGCGTGTACACGGACCTTCCGGAGGTCGGCGCGCTGCAACCCTACGCGGCCAGCGTGGGGGAGCTCGCCAAACAGCAGAACGTCCGGTGCGTGGCGTGGTTGGAGGCGATGGATCTCGCGGGAGTGGACCGCCGCCTCTTTTTCGAGTCCGGCGGCACCCCGCTTAGGGCCTCTTGGAACCCCATCCGTATCAACCGCTACGGGACGGTGGAGATCAGGAGCATGGACAGCAACTACCCCGAAACCTTCCTGGCGATAGCGGCCCTCGTGTTCGCCGTCGCTGACCGGGTCAGGAGCGAGCGCCTGCGGGTGAGACCGACCGTAGGGGCTGACGCCTTTGTGGTTGAGGGCGACGCGCTACTGGTGCCGGATTTCCAGCACCTGAACGGACACCTTTCTTACTGCGCGTTGAGCGAAGGGGTGGAGCACCCCGACCTCGCGCACTACTTGGACTCGATCCTCGATTTTGTCAAGCGGTGCGGGGAGATGTGGGACGAGCATCTCTCCCGGCTCAAGCTACCTTCCGGGTGCTACAAGACCACGGAGATGCAGATCCTGCAAGGGTTCTCCTCTCCGCCGATTGACCTGCCGGAGGACGCTGGACTGAACCTGGTAAGGGAGGTCTGCGGGAAACAGGAGGAACAGGTCGCGCGACTGTGCGCGAGCTATTCAAAATGACAAGAAGGTTAGTGTGTGCCACCGCGACCGGAGCCGACTTTAATTTCGCGGCCCATCGACGGATATTGATCAACCTTGACCAACAAAAGAGCCAATTCTGGTCATGGCACGTGCGCTTCGAAGCGACACAATCGCAGCAGTACACGAAGCGGGAAGGAGTAGTCGTGCAGGCGAAAAGACAGGACCACGGAGCCGTAGGCGAAAGCAACCTTCGGACAATGAGCGCGCAGGACGAGAGGACCTGGTCGGTGCTCGCCCACCTGAGCATGTTCGTCAACCTCGTCACCGGATTCCTGGGGCCGGTGGCGGCCCTGATCATCTACCTGGTCTACAAGGATCGCTCGCGGAAGGTGGCCTTCCACGCGCTGCAGTCGATGTTCTACCAGATAGGGTGGCTGGTGATCCTTGCCGTCGGCTGGACCGTCACGACGCTGCTGCTGGTCGTCGTGATCGGCTTCGTGCTGATCCCGGTGATGGTTATAGTCTCCGTGATGCCTTTCGTGCATGCTGGTTATGCGGCCTACAGGGTGAGCAATGGCGACGATTACCGCTACCCATTCGCTGCGGACATGGTCGAGTCTCGCTAGGAGACCCATGGCGGCTATTAGAGGAGCAGGAATGCGCCGCGTTACGGTGGACGAGGAGGGAGCGGTAAGCGACGCGGGAGATCCTGCGCCGGATCAGGCTCCATGGTACCGGGTTTTGATCAGGGATGAGGTTAGTGGCCTGGAGATTCTTACGGAAAGTACGCCCCAAGGCGAGGTGGTGCTGCCGACCTTCGGCTCTGCGGAGGACGCGTGCTCCTACCTCGCCGGTGGAAGAGGTTCCTGGAAGCCGAAGAAGACCGGAAGAGGAGAACTTATCTCCCTCCTTGCGGGGATATGCGGAGAAGCGTGGTGGGTGACGCTCGATCCGCCGCCGGGGATGGCTTCCGGGGAGGTCCTGGAGTTTCTCGGTATGTCTCGGGACAGATTCCTGGAGCCGCTTCTAGGAAGAGGCCGCTTCTGGTTCGAAAGGGGACACGAGAGGCAGGGATGTTGAGTGGACGCCCAGGATCTCCAATCCCGTGCCTCG
>JARDZQ010000141.1 GCA_029240775.1 Rubrobacteraceae bacterium
TCGACCTCCAACCTCAGATGGGGGCAGCCCCGCCGGAGCACTCTACCGGCCCTCTCCAGATAGGCGGCATGGTCCGCGAGGAGGTACCGCCGTGTCGTCGCTGGCGCATCGCCCTGATTGAAAGCTGCCAGTGCCCGAGCGACTCTACGCACCGCTCCGGTGGTGTCGCCGTCCCCGAGAAGGATCTCCTCGAGTGGGGTCCCGGGAGCTTCTTCCTGGAGCAGGGTCCGGAGGCCACTCAGATAGGCTAGAGGCCTTGCTACCGTGAAACCTTCTCCACCGGGACGGGACTCCTTCCACAACGCTCGGAGCACTTGATGGGTTTGTTGTCCCTGATCTCCGTTGCGATAAACTTTCGCGTAGAAGCGCCTCACTATTCTTCTGCCTGTCGCGTCATCCTGCCCTTGCATGGTCAATCGCAAGGCGGCCCCCAACCCGGCCCGGTACCTAACCGGTTCTACGTTGCATGCCTCGGTGTGCCAGTCTCCCGGTCCGAAGCGCGCGAGAAGCGGTGCCTCGAGTTCGGGCGACGCCCCCGCCATCACGAGCGGAAGGGTCGGGAGCCGACGGTCGTAGGGGAAGACCTCCACCAGCATCCCGAGGCCCGGGATAAAGGCGAACGGCTCGAAGGTCGGGAAAATGTCAGGGATCGCCCCTGGATCCAACGACCGCAGCTTCTCCCACTTACGCCGGGTTCGATCCTTGGCGTACATCACGCCGGTCACCCACTGGGTACGCTCGTAGCCCGTGTTGGGATCCGTGAGCCGCAGGATGTACTGCAGGACGCAGCGAGCACCTCTACGGTAGCGGATCCGGGAGAGGCGGCAGTCTATGATGCGGTAGGTGCCCCCGCTGAGAGGCCGCAGGTGTTCTTCGAAGACCCCCCGCATCAGCTCGGGATCGCTGGCGACACTGAGCCCAGGAAAGACAGGGTCTGCCAGTAGCGGCTTAACGCTCACGCACCCTCTCCCCGAGCCGGCCAAGCTTCAGCTCGTGGAGCTGACGATAGTGTCGGCTCTGGGCCATTAGGTTGTCATGGCTTCCGTGTTCGACTATCCGGCCGTCCTCCAGAACCAGGATGAGGTCCGCGCCGGCCACGGCGTGGAGATCGTGGGTAATGACCAAGGACGTCTTCCCGGCCATGAGGCGATCCAAGGCTTCTTGGACCTTCGCCTCGCTCTCGACGTCGAGGCCCGCCATCGGCTCGTCCAGGATCAAAATGGGGACGTTCCGGATAATGGCCCGCGCGATAGCGATCCGCTGTCGCTGGCCGCCGGAGAGGGTGTCGCCCCGCTCGCCGAGGACGGTGTCGTAGCCGTACTCGAGGCGGACGATGAAGTCGTGGGCGTTGGCGGCACGGGCAGCAGCCTCTATCTCGTCGTCCGTGGCGTCCAGTCGGCCGTAGGCTATGTTCTCCCTGATGGTGGCCCCGAAGAGGACCGAGTCCTGGAGCACGATCCCGATCTGCCGCCGCAGCGACTTGAGCTTGTAGTCGCGGATATTCACGCCGTCTATGTGGATGGAGCCCTCCTGGGGCTGATAGAGACGCAAGATCAGGCTGGCCAGCGTGGACTTCCCGGCCCCCGAGGCGCCCACCAGCGCGACCCGCTGGCCGGGCCTGATGGTGAACGACACGTCCTTCAGGACGCCGTCATCGTCCCCGTAGTCGAAGGAGACGTCCTCGAAGACGACCTCGCCCGTAAGCTCGGAGGCTTCGACGGCGCCCGGGGCGTCCTGGATCTCCGGCTCCACCTCCAGGATCCCGCTGATGCGCTCGGCGCTGACGATGGCCTTCGAGTACTTGTTCGAGAGCCGGGCCAGGTTGCGGACGGGTCTGTACATGCTCTGCACGTAGGAGGTGAAGAGCAAGAGATCGCCCGGCGTCATCCTCCCCGCGAGGACCTGCAGGGAGCCGACGAGGACCACCGCTGCGGTGCCTAGAGCCCCGATCACCACCACGCTCCGGGTCGCGACGGCCTCGATGCGGGCGTTGCGGATGCTCTCCTCGAGGTACTCGCTGCTCTCGGTCTCGAACCGCTCCTGCTCGTGGCGCTCCCGCCCGAACGCCTGCACCAGCGGGACCGTGGACATCACCTCGCTGATGCGCGTGGCGATCACCGCCTCCCGCTTGCGCTGCCGCCGGGACGACGCCTTGGCGGCCCTGAAACGGTAGTAGAGCGTCCCGCCCAGGAGCGGCAGCGTGGCGAGAACCACCAACCCCAATTGCCAGTCGAGGAAGAACATGATCGCGAACATCCCGACGAAAGTCAGGATGTTCGCTGAAGCGGTTAAGGCCGACTCGGCGAACACGTCTTTGAGGGTGTTGGTGTCGCTGACGATCTTGGTCATGTGCTCCCCGGAGCGGGTCCGGTTGTGGAAGGAGAGCGAAAGCCGCTGGAGGTGCGCGAAGAGCGTCCGGCGCAGCGTGTAGACCAGCTCGTTGCCGATGCGCGAGGTGATGTAGACCTGGAGATAGGTGAACGCCCCTATGAGGAGGGCGATGATTACCATGGACCCGGCCATCGTCACCAGTAACGTCGTCTTGCCGCTGCCGAAGAGCCCGCCGAGGAACGACAGGTAGCCGGGCAGCGTCTTGCCGAGCAAAACGTAGTCGAAGATGATCTTGATCGGCCACGGCTTCAGCAACTCCGTCAGCGTGACCCCCAGAGTACCCAGCGCGGCCAGGGCTAGGCTCACCTTCGCCTCCCGCAGGTAAGCGAAGATGACCTGCCTGAACCGTGTTCGCGCTCTCTTCTTCATATCTCCTTCCGGCCGGGCCACTCACCCCGGCGCGCTCGAACTGAATTACTCCCTAACATGCTACCCCAAGACGCTCCTCGCATAGTTCCAGCAGGTCTCCGGTGAACGCCCGCCGCTCCGGGAACAGCGTGCTCAGGTGGATGTGACGCGCCAGCGTGAGGTCCGCGTAAGCGCGAACCGCGGGCCGTGCGGCCTCGCCCGAGAGTTCCACAAAATGCTCCTCCAGGGCCGCCTCGACGTGCGCCAGCGCCCCCGGATCCCCGAAGGTCCGCAGGCTCTGCTCCGTGAGGTGGCCCAGGAAGTTCCCGATATCCAGGGCCGGGTCGCCCTTGCAGTAGAGGTCGAAGTCTAAGAGGTGTATGCGGTCTTCGCCCACGATCACCTGGTCCGCGTAGAAGTCCCGGTGGATGCCGCGAGGTTCCAGCTCCGGTGTCCTGGCGCCGAGCCGATTGCACGCCTCCAGCACCCGCCCGATGCGCCTCTCCCACCGTGGCTCCCGGCGGGCCACTTCCGGCAGCCGTTCTTGCAGGATGCGTAGCTCGTCGGCCATCGTGTGACGGCGTTCGGTCGGCACGCCTGCCCGGTGGACCTTGTGCGCGGCCTCCGCGACTCGACGCGCGAGCACCTCACCGTCCGGCCCCGCTATGAGATCCGTCGCCGTCCAGCCCGGCACCTTGCGCTGAAGCCACATTCTGAACTTCGAGATCGTGCCCGCCGGCTCCGGCACGCAGATGCCGTCCGGGGCTTCCGCCTCGAAGCCGGCCTCCCAGAACGCCTTCAGGATCCGGTAGCCGGACTTGCCGAATCGCCGCACCCTGACCTTGCCGATCAGGGTGACCTCCTCCGGCGGCACGTCTGGGCGCTCGACGATGAGGTCGTACTCGATGACGCACCGACGCCCCGGCTTGTATCGCGTCACCCGAATCTCACGCAGGTCCAGACGGCCGTTATCCCCGGCCAAGTGTCCCAGCCTGTCATCGAACTGCCGTTGCGCCTCGTTCGGTTCGAGGGCCGGCGTGATGGACGGCATCTCCTCGTCGCCGGCGGCGCCGAACGGGTCTGTCACGGGGATGGCCGCCGTCCGCTTTATCCGTCCGTCCCCCGCGTTGTGTCCCGCGCCGAGATGAGGGACCGCGCTAGGGTGCTCGCGCGCTCCGCGTTGTGGTCCCAGGTGTAGTGGTTGTGGATCTCTTTCGCCGCCGCGGAGCCGATGCGTTGCCGGAGGTCCGGATCGGAGAGCAGGCGTTCGCAGGCTTCGACGAGGGCATTGAGTTCGTCGGGCGGGTAGAGCAGGCCCGTCTCGCCGTCACGGACGACCTCCTCGATCTGGCCGAGGCCCGCCGCCACGACGGGCACGCCGCAAGCCATGTACTCGAAGAGTTTCAGGGGGGAGAAGTAGAAATCGTGGTCGGGACGGGGATAGGGGGCCAGGGCCACGTCGAACCGGCGTATCAAGGGGGCTATCTCCTCGTGCGGAAGCGAGCCGGTGAAGACGGTGTTGTCCCCGAGACCCCGCTCCCGCACCTCGCGCTCGAGATCCCCGCGCAAGGGACCATCGCCCACGATTGCGAGCTTCAGGCCCGGGTGGTTCGGCGCCAACCGCTCAAGCACCGCCGGCAGCACCTTCACCCCGTGCCAGAGCCTCAACCCCCCGACGAAACCCAGAACGGGGCCGTCGCCCAGGCCCCAGCGTTTCCGCGTCTCCGGGTCGGATTCTCCCGGATGAAAGCGCTCGGTATCCACGCCGTTAGGGACGACGTGCACCCGGTCGGGGTCGGCGCCGAGCGAGATGGCATAGTCGCGCAGCAGTTCAGAGACGGCGAGCACCGCGTCGGCGCGCGCGAGCGTCCACCGCTCGGCCTGTGCGGCCAGCTCGCCGAGCCCGGTAGCCCGGTAGGTGGTCTGCTCCACGGCCAGCGGCGAGTTGAGCTCCAGGATCAGGGGCCGCTCCAGCTCACGCGCTAGAAAGGCCCCGGCTGTCGCGTACAGCGAGGCCCGCTCGTAGATGAAATCCGGGCGGTGGTTCTCGAACCTGCGCTTGAGCCGCATTCCCCATTCCTGATCGTGCAAAATGCGGCGCAACTCGCCCGGCAGGGAGTTCTCCAGGCCCAGCGTCTCGTTGAAAGTCTTGAGCGCCAGCACCGCCGCAACGGCCTCCGGACCGGGCGGCATGTGCATCAGCGACGCCTCGATCTCCGCCGGCTCCTCCCACGGCGACTTGTTGAGCTGCGGGGTCGCCACGACGACCGAATGCCCCGCCCGCCCGAACGCGGCGACCAGCTCGCGCACGTGCACCGAAGCCCCCTTCCGGCCCAGGACTGGGATGCCGAGGTCGGGGCATAAGTACAGGATCTTCACAGTCAGGAGGCCCTCCTGGCGGCGACAGCGTGGGCGGCCTCGAACGTCTCGCGCAGGAGGGCAGCGTTACGGCGCACGTCGAACTCTGCCTCGACGAGCCGCCGGGCGCGGCCCGCGAGCCTGACGCGCAACTCGGGGTCGGCGAGCAACCTTTCGATGGCGTCGGCGACGGCGGCGGGATCGCGCTGGGGCACCATCAGGCCCGTCTCCCCGTCGCGCAGCACCTCGGGGATGCCGGTAACGTCCGTCGAGACGCAGGGCGTGCCAAGGGCCATCGCCTCCAGGAGAACGGTCGGCAGGCCGTCGCGGTTGCCGTCCCCCCCGACGACGCAGGGGGCGGCGAAGACCGCCGCCCTCCCGACGGCTTTGATCAGGTCGCCCTGCGGACGGGGGCCGGGTAACTCTACTCTGTTCCCGAGACCCAGGCGCTCGACGGCGGCGCGCAGCTCCGGCTCCTGTTCGCCTTGGCCGACGATCCGGCACCGGACCTCCACTCCGCGGTCGCGGAGCAA
>JARDZQ010000142.1 GCA_029240775.1 Rubrobacteraceae bacterium
CACCATGAACAGGGCGGTCAGGACGTAGCCGACGATCAGGTCCAGGCGCATCATCGGGATCCAGGAAGGAGAACTCCAGCCGCGTTCGCGCACCCAGTAATTGTAGGAGGCGAGCGTGAAGGTCGCTCCCACCCCGCCGATCAGGGCGAGGACGGAGAGCAGCGAGCCCTCGGGGAACTTCGTCGGCACAATCCCGACGGCGAGCTCGCCGAGGTTCGGCGCGAGCAGTATCGCCAGCCCCACGATGGTGATGAACATCAGGGCGACGAAGAACTCCATTATCCGCTCGAAGAGTTTGTAGCGGCCTGTGATGCAGACCGCGAAGCCGAAGATGCCGTGCAGTATGGCCCAGGCCCAGAGTGGCAGGATCGGGAACATCGCGGTGAACGCGAGGGCGGAGGCCGAGATAGCAGCCGCCCCGAAGACGAACGTCAGGATCAGGAGGTAGACCACGAAGAAGCCGCTAACGAAGCGCCCGAGCGAGCGCCAGCCCTTGAGGATGGTGTAGCCGGTCGCCATGTACCAACGGCCAATCCCCTCGGTCAGGTAGAACTTGATGAGCGCCCCGACGAGGATGGCCCAGAGGAAGATCGTGCCGTACACCGTGCCGGCATTCAGGGAGGAGACCATGTCCCCGGCCCCCACGCCGGTCGCCGCCATGATCAGGCCCGGCCCCACGATCCGCAGCCGGCTCCCGAATGTCCTCGGAGCCTCCGTCGAGCGTCCGTCTGCCACGTCGGCCATGAGTCCCCTCCCCAGTAGCTTCCCTCGATACATTAGACATTATTCGCGCCCCGAACACAATGGTCCGACCAGGGGAATTCTGCCCGTCAGCCGCCGATGCGGGACTCCTCGAGGTCGAGGTCGCGCTCGATACGGCGCATGACCTCGGGGCTGATCTCACCCCTGTCGCGCAGAGCGAGGAGAGCCTCCCTCTCGGCCCCGATCAGGTCTCGCCGCCAGCTCCGCCAGGCGGCGGAGCTCTGCGAGTACTCCTCGGTGGCGCCCCCCGCCTCGATGCCGTCTTCGTAGCGCCGGATGCGGCCCTCGTACTGGTCGCGCATCTGCGCCTGGGCGCCAGGCGGGACCCGCTCGACCTCGCAGAGCCGCTCCAGCCTCCGGAGGGCGGCGCGGGCTCCCTCCAGACGGGCCCGGAGCTCCATGAGTGTGCCGGCGTTCCCGTCGTCGCTCAAGCGCAGAGACCTTATGAGCGGCCCCAACGTGAGACCTTGCAGGACGAGAGTGGCGAGGATCACCGCGAAGGTTAGGAAGAGGATCAGGTCCCGCTCCTCGAAACGTCCGCCACTGATGGTGATGGGTACGGCGAGGGCAGCGGCCAGGGAGACCGCGCCCCGCATCCCGCTCCAGCTCATAACCAGCCGCTCCTGCCACGGGGCGCGCAGGTACCGGTTGCGCAGGAGCCTGTCGAAGACCGGGTGGAGGTAGGGCGTGCTAAAGAACCAGGCGAAGCGCGCGGCCAGGACCGCGCCGTAGACGAGGACCGCGTAGAAGAGGACCTGCGCCAGGGAGTACTCCTCGATGTTGCCGACGATACTGGGCAGTTGCTGGCCGACCAGGATAAACAGCAGTGCCTCCAGCACGAAGACCAGCACGCCCCAGAACGCGAGCGTCTGAATACGCGTGGAGGCGTCGGGGAAGAGCCTCGGCGCCTTCCATCCCTGGTAGAGGCCGTATACGACGACGGCCAGGATGCCCGAGACGTGCAGCACCTCCTCGGCGAGGATGTAGACCCCGTATGGGATCAGGACCGAGAAGGTGATCATGATCGAGGGCTCCCTCAGGCGGGCCCACAAGGGCAGGATGACCCACGCCAGGACGAGGCCGACGACGATCCCGCCGCCGCCGATCAGTAGGAACTCCAGCCCGGCCTCCCAGAACGAGAAGGTGCCCGCGACGGCCGCCAGGGCCACCCGGAAGGCCGCGAGCCCCGTGCCGTCGTTAACGAGGCTCTCGCCGCCCACTACCGTTCCCACGCGTTCGGGCACACCGAGACGGCGGAAGATCGCCTCGGCCGCGACCGGGTCGGTGGGCGAGAGGATCGCCCCGAGCACGAACGACGGGGCCCACGGCAGACCTACGACGTAGTGGGCGACGGCGGCGACCGCGAGGGTGGTCAAGAGGACGAGACCGACGGCGAGCAATGCTATGGGCCTGAGGTGCGCGCGCAGGTCGAGCGGTGAGGAGGAGAAGGCCGCCGAGTTCAGGAGCGGGGGCAGGAAGATGAGAAAGATGACCTCGGGGGCTATCTGGACGACCGGCAGCCCCGGCACGAAGCCGAGGGCCAGCCCCCCGACAACGAGCAGTATCGGGTAGGGTACCTTCAGCACCCGGGCCAGCTGCGCGAGCAGCGCCGCGGCCCCGAGCAGGAAGATGAGCGACTCGATCGGGTTCACGCCCTATACCCGCCGGACGAGCAGGGCGTTGCCCGCGAGCAGCAGTATGGTTTCGGAGACGGCGACCGAGGCGAAGGACACGAGGTACGGCAGCCCGGCGACGACGGTAAGGACGACCCCGACCCCTGCGGCTGTGTAGAGAGCGTACAGCAGCGAGCCGAGGTAGGTCCCGAGCGCCCCGCCGACCCTGCGGGCCACGAGATAGCAGAGCACGCCCCCGGTGACGTCCACGAGCGGCATGAAGACGAGCTCGAGCGTGCCGGCGAAGGGGCTGAAGAGGTTGATGATCACGGTCCCGACCCCGAAGGCGGGGATGGTCGCCGGGTACTTTATGACGAGCGGCTTGAGCGCCTCCCCGACCCTGAACTGCAGCGGCCCGAAGGCGAAGGGCGCCACCGCGAGGCTCAACACGACGTAGAGCGCGCCGACTACCCCCGCGACCGCGACCCTGCGGGCCGGACTACTATCCAGCGCCGTCATTACTGCGCGAGCGCGCAGCCGTCCTTGCGGGGGTCGCTGCCGCACGCGCGCACGCCATCCTCGAGCACCCGGATGAGCTGCGCGCCGCCGGTAGGGATCATGTAGTCCTCCCCCACCTCGATCCTGTGCCCCTTGCTCCGCAACCTCTCCACCTCGTGCGCGGGGACGCGGTTCTCGACGAGGAGGGTGTCGCCGTCGTGGCGGTGGCGGGGGTGGTCTACCGCCTCCTGGGGACTCATGTGGTGGTCTATGAGGTTCGACAGTAACTGCGCGTGGCCCTGGGGCTGCATCGAGGCTCCCATCACCCCGAAGGTCGCCCAAAGGGCGCCTTCTCTGGTGGCCAGGCCCGGTATGATCGTGTGCATGGGGCGTTTGCGGGGCTCGAGGGCGTTGGGATGGCCTTCTCTGAGGTTGAAGGAGATGCCCCGGTTGTGGAGGCACACGCCGGTCCCTGCGGCGACCACGCCACTGCCGAACGCCTTGAAGAGGCTGTTTATGAACGAGCAGCCGTTGCCCCTGGCGTCCACGGCGCACAGGTAGGTAGTGTCCTCCCCGAGCGCCGGCTCAGGGACCCTGCCCGAGGCCCACTCCGGCGAGATGCGCTCGCGCAGGGTCTCCGCGTAGTCCTTGGAGATCAGACGCGCGGTAGGGATCTCGGCGTGGAACCAGAACTCCGGGTCCCCTATCTCCTCGTGCAGGTCCCGGAAGGCGAGCTTCTTGGCCTCGACCTCGAGGTGGATGCGGTCTGCGCCCACGGGGTCCAGAGAGCCCAGATCGAATCCTTCGAGGATATTGAGCATCTCGAGGGCGGCGACGCCCTGCCCCGGGGGCGGTATCTCGAAGACCCGAACTCCCCGGTAGTCGGTGGAGATGGGCTCGACCCAGACGGTCTCGTGGGCAGCGAGGTCTTCTTCGGTCAGGTAACCGCCCGCCTCCTGCACGGCGCGGGCCAAGCTGCGGGCGATCTCCCCGGTGTAGAAGGCGTCCGCCCCGCCCTCGGCGACGGCCGCGATGGTCTCCGCGAGGTCCGGTTGCTGGAAGACCTCCCCGGCTCTGGGCGCCCGGCCCTCGACTAAGAGTACGTGGGCCTCGCTCTCGCGCAGCAGGTCCTCGCTCTCCCGCCAGTAGCGGGCGACGACCTCGGCGACGGGGTAGCCGTTCTCGGCCAGCTCCCAGGCGGGCTCGAGCAGGCGCGCGAGCGGCAGGTTGCCCAACGAGCTCGCCGCGTCCTCCCAGAGCCGGACCCCGCCCGGCACCGTGACCGGGAGACCGCCGTGCTGGGGTATCTCGCTCAGACCCCTCTCACGCAGCTTATCGATGGTGACTGCCTCAGGCGCGCGACCCGAGCCGTTGGCCCCGATCACCGAGCCGGTCTCCGCCTCGTAGAAGAGGAGGAAGGCGTCGCCGCCCATGCCGGTCTGCATGGGCGAGAGGACGGCCATGCAGGCGGCCATCGCGACGCAGGCGTCCGCGGCAGTTCCTCCAGCGTCGAGCACCCGGATACCCGCGAGCGCCGCGTCCGGGTGCTCGCAGGCCACAGCACCCCCCTTCCCAAAGACCGTGGAACGCCCGCCTAGATCCGGGCGCCGCGCGAACCTCCCGTCCCCTCCGTCTTCAAACATGGCGTCGCAGCCCCTCTCGTAAGCCTATGATCTCTCACACAGTTTACAGAACGGGCCAGGGGGTATATTGCGCATACCGCAACCCAACAAGGAGGCAATCATGAACGGCGGCAAGAGTATCTACGTCGGGGGAACTCTGCTATCTATCTTGATCTCCCTCGCGCTGTACATGACGGGCAGGCGCGAGGCGGGTATCTTCGTCGGTCTGTGGGCACCAACCATCCTCAACCTGGGACAGTCCCTGCTGGACGAGGACTAAAGTGATTTTGCAGAAGTCTCTAGAGGCTTCTGCAAATCGCGCCTTCAGCTTTTAGCACGCTTCGGCCTCTTAAGGCCTCGCTTTCGGCTATCAGGCTCTGTTGTTGCTGAGGACTGACGGCGCGACTTCGCCGAGGTCGGGGGTTAGTCCGTGGTAGCCCTTGACGCCGCGAGCAGCGCCGCCGCCGCCGAGTAGACGAGGTACTTGCGTCTGCGGCGCCTCGACGCCCACGCCGCCGCGGGTAGGTAGTAGGAGAGCAGCAGGAGCGCCGGGGTGCGCCCTCCCGCCAGCCGGGGAGCGTCAGGGGCAAGCCGCCGGTACGCAAGCGCAACGCCTGAAATCAGCCCGATCCAGCCGGCGAAGTTGAAGGCGGGGATGCCGTGTCTACCGTTCGGTCCCTCGACCTCGGCGGCGTATGGACCGCTGCGGCTCCACTCCCACAGGCCGAGATCCAGCCCACACGGATCCAACAACAGGTCAAGATCCGTGGCCACCAGCGCCGCGGCTGGCGCCAGCACCCGGTCGCCCTTGCCCTCCAGCAGGTGCTCCGCGACGGAGAAGGCGTTGTAGCCGATGTTGTACCAGCCCAGGGCGACAGCGAGCGGCACGCCCCCGATCTGCGGGCGAGCATGGTGGCGGAGCACCTTCAGGATGTGGATCGCCAGTAGCTCTCCAAGGAAGGGTATGGAGCCACCGAGCGCGGCGAAGAGCAGCGTGCGCCGCGGACCTCGAGCCCACAGCGAGTGCGCGGCGCTCAGAGAGGCCACGACCGAGGCGTGCGCGGTGAGAGCCGCGGACAGGCGAGGGTCTACCCCGCTCACGCGGCAATACCGTCCGGGCTCCGGTTAGACCGACGCTCTTCACGGCTCCCACCTTCGCGACAGGCGGGGCATCATGAACGGGACAGACCGCCGGTAGCGCTCGTAGGCCGCGCCGTAAGCATGGTGCAGCCGGCGCTCCTCGTGCATGGAGCCAACGACCACGTAGAGCGCCACCAGCGCTGCGAGGACGGCGCGGTTCACCGTCATCCGCGGCAGAAACAGGAAGAATCCCAGGGCCCCGAGGTTTCCGGGGTGGCGGGTGAGGCGGAACGCTCCCCTCCTGTCCATCTCGCCGTCGCTGCCGAGCGGTGGTCCCTGCGCCTCCGGCTCCGGCCCCCGGTCTACGCCGGCGAGGAGGTTCCGCAGGCGCGTCAGCCCGGCGAAGTCCAGGACGCCGACGACCCGCACCCCGGAGAGCAACACGCCCAGCGAGGCCAGCTGCCCGGTGCGCATGAGCCACGAGAGCAGCGGCCTCGCCCGGTACAGCTCCCGGTCGGGCAGCCGCGAGAACCACCGCGCCGCCCACGCCACCGAGACAACCGACTGGGCGTTGTATGCCACGCGGTACAGTCCGTCGCGGTAGCGCGGCCCGGCGACCCCGCGGGCCAGGTCCTTCGCCCGCTTCGAGGCGAGCGTGCTGTGAACGAGCGCCCACAGGACGCCCACCAGTACGACGCTTCCTGCGGCGTGGTCCTCGCCCGCGGGGACCGCCCCTCTACCTCGTCCCTTCGCCACCCCATGACCTCCCGCGCAAGATGGCTAGTGCCCCGGCAGGCTAAGAGTCCCATTCCTCGAGCTTCTTTAGAACCCGCTTCTTCTCGGGGTCCTCGGCCGGTTCCTCGGAGGCCTCGACGCGCGAGGAAGCGTCTCCCTTCTTGTCTTCGGGGAGCTCGTCGCCAGCCTTGGCATCCGCCTCGTTCCTCTTGCGCTCCTCTATGCCGCCGCTCCAGCGGTTTATGCCCATGCCTTTACCTCCCTCTCGAGGACCAACGGTTCCGGGGCGGAGCATCCTCGCCATCTCTCGTTTGCCTCGTTCCTGTCGTACCCGGCGGGGAGAAGCGCAAACCTCGCCCCGGCGAAAGCCCCTGGGCGGCCTATCGGACCCTTGCCGGGGCCAGACCGAGACGAACAGGGGCTCGCCCTGCTGGTGCAGGAGCGGGTCACCCCCTCCGGGGAAGGCAGCCCGTGCGCTTCCAGCATCGTCGCGTTCTATGAGGAAGAGGTCGAGCGAGTCCGGCCCGGGACGCGGCAACCCGTCGCCCACCGTCCAGGCAGCGTCGAACTCGGCGGGCGGCGCAGTCCCGCCGCTCGAGGTTCATGCGGGCGGTGAAATACGAAAGGTGGAAGGCCGCCCGTGCCCCCAGGCGGCGACGGGGTTGTTGGCGTCCAGGGAGAAGAACCACACCCCGGACATCCCGTCGAGGTGTACGTACGTCCTGAAGTTCAGCTCGTGCGACTCGCTCAGATAAGGGAGCGGCGGCAGAAATACTGGCCTCACGCCCCACGTCGAAGGTGTCTATGATCAGGGGTCGGAGCGACGCCGCCGACACAGGCCAGCGCATGGAGAGCAGCGTGCCCCAGGACTGGTGCATGATGGGCAGACCCGGCGACATC
>JARDZQ010000143.1 GCA_029240775.1 Rubrobacteraceae bacterium
GGCTTGAGGAAGGTGACGACCTCCCTGTTGACGTCGGCGTACCGCTCGATGAACACCAGGTGCCCTGCGTCGTCGAGGACGCGCAGCTTGGCACCCGGAATCTCCTCCGCGAGCGCGACGGCGTTGGCCGCCGGCACGAAGCGGTCATCTGAGCCGTGGATCACGAGCGTCGGAGAGGTTATCCGCCCGACGTCGCGCGAGATGTCGAAGCGGGCGCCGGCCCGCAGCTGATCGTAGTAGACAGAGAGGGAGGGAGAGTCCGCCAGCCGCCAGCTTACTACTGCTCGAACTCCTCCGGGCGCTGCGCGCGGTACGCCTCCGACGTCGCCGCCTCGAGACCCCTGCGGACGGCCTTCTCAGCGTTGAGAGAGGGCAGTCCGATCATGTCCGCCAGCGCCCACGCAGACATACTCTCTGGTCCCCCGCGACCGTAGCTGGTGCCCACCAGGACCAGCCGGTCGACGAGGTCGGGCCTCACGAGCGCGAGCTCTTGCGCCACGAAGCCGCCCAGAGAGGTGCCCAGGACGTGGGCCTTCTTTACCCGGAGGTGCTCCAGCAACGCAACCGATTCGGCGGCGAGGTCCGCGACGCCGCCCTTCAGCTCCCGCTCGCCCCTGACGTCGAAGGTGATGGTCCTGAAGTGGCGGGAGAAGGCAGGGATTTGCCTGAACCACGCCCAGCGCCCGAAGCCCAAGCCCCCGATCAGGAGCAGGGCCGGCCCCTCACCGTGGACGTCGTAGTCTATGCTGGTGCTCTCCGTGATCGCTACGGGCACTTTTAACTACCCCCCGTCGTCTCTCACGCCCCGCGCTCGGCGCGCGTTAGCTCGGCGCGCGTTACGGCCTCCGCCTCCTCGCGCGTCAGGAGGGCGGCCAGCCTCATCTCCCCGGCCCGCGCGGACACGGCGCCATAAACACCGAGCCTGCGGCCCTCCTCTTCGAGCCTGTCGGCTACGGCCTCGAGCCGCTTTACCGTCCGCTCGGCGAACTCCTCGTGCCTCATCGGCAGCTCACCTCCGAACCAGAATACCTTTCGTCGCCCACTCGGCAGACACCTCCCTAGCGACCCAGGGCATAGAACGCCGGCCGCTCCGGGTGCCCGAGCACCTCGAGCACGTCGTCCGCGACCTCGTCGATGGACCGCCCGGCATCCACCACGGAGAGCAGTCCCCGCGCCTCGTAGCGCTCCTTGAGGGCCGCGAAATCGCCGCGGTGTGCCCCGAGGTGGTGCCTGATCTCCGCGTCATCCTCGCGCCGCTCGAACGGACCGGCATCGACGTAGTTGGGAAGGGCCAACGCGAGCCGCTGCGCCTGCGTCGTCTTGCCAGCCCCGACGGGCCCTATGAATGCAACTGTCATCTCGTCTCCTCTCGGATAGCTACTCGGCCACCCTCCGGGCGAGCAACGTCTTGGCCTTCTCGGCGTTCTCGCGGCTCTCGTCCCGCATCCGGCGGAAGAACTCGGCGAGCTCGTCGTCGCCGGAATCCTCAGCACGTCTGGCGAGCATCTCGTACCTGTCCGCGTTACGTAACGCTATCGCGTACAGCGCGTCATTCACCTCGTCTCACCTCCCAGAGCTCCAGAAACGGACCAGGGCCGAAACCCATAGCGTTTCGGCCCCAGATCCAGCTCCGCGCGAGTAGGCTCAGCCGCGTACTAAGTACCGCCTGCGAACCGCAATCTTGCGCGGCTTGCGCGTCTTCTCACCAGCCGTGCCAGTGGCCCCCGCCGATATGCGCTTGAAAATGCCCTTCATCTGTCCTACCTCCGTATCTGCAACCAAACGAGCCCTCATGGCTCGGGTCAGATTATATGCGATTTGCACATAAGGTAAAGGAACACTTATGTGTGGATTGTGAATTGTCTCTCTTAGGTCGGAGAATCCTTGGATTGACCGCGGCGGAGCCAGGACCTATGCTGAGTCTATCGGGGGAAGCCGGAGAGCCTACGACTACGACGGAGGAGCAGAGATGAGCATCACGCCCGAAGGCGCGCGCCGGGGGAGGCGACTGGTTGACTTCGTGAACGTGGAAGGCTTGCTCTCCGAGGAGGAGAAAGAGGTTCGGGATCGCGTATGTGCCTTCGTGGACGAGCGCGTCGTCCCGGTGGCTGCGGGCTACTGGGACAGGGCGGAGTTCCCCTTCGAGCTATTACCGGGGTTGGGGGAGCTCGGGATCATGGGCGGCACCATCGGAGAGGAGTACGGGTGCGCCGGGTGGAACAACGTCGCCTACGGGCTGGCCGTAGCCGAGCTGGCGCGGGGGTCGGGATCTCTCTCCACCTTCTTGCACGTCCAGAGTGGGCTGGCGATGGCGGCGATCCACGAGCTTGGCTCCGAGGAGCAGAAAAGGAAGTGGCTCCCGCCGATGGCCCGCTGCGAGAAGATCGGGTGCTTCGGTCTCACTGAGCCCGAGGCCGGCTCGGATCCCGGCTCCCTGGCGACCACGGCGGTCGAGGAGGACGGCGGCTACGTCTTGAACGGCGAGAAGCGTTGGATCGGCAACGCCTCCTTCGCGGACGTGGCTGTGATCTGGGCCCGCACCGAAGACGGGCGGATATGCGGCTTCCTCGTCGAGGGCGACAATCCCGGCTACCGCGCCGAGGTCCTCCCCCGCAAGGGCTCCCAGCGCGCCGCCTGGCAGACGCATATAAAGCTGGAGGATTGTCGCATCCCGGAGGAGAACCGCCTGCCGAAGGCCGAGGGCCTCGGCTCGACGCTCTCGATCCTCACCCACTCGCGCTATGGTGTCGGCTGGGACGGTCTCGGCCAGGCCACCGACTGCTACAAGACGGCTCTCGCCTACGCTAAAGAGCGCGAACAGTTCGGCCAGCCCATAGCCTCGTTCCAGCTCGTACAGCAGAAGCTCGTCGCGATGGTGAGCGAGATCTCCCTTAGCCAGCTCCTCTCGATACACATAGGACGCCTGAAGGACGCCGGACAGCTCGACGCGCCGACCGTCTCGATGTTCAAGATGAACAACGTCGCCAAGGCGCGAAACATAGCCGCCCTCGCGCGCGACGTGCTCGGGGGCAACGGCATCCTGCTCGATTACCGCGTGATGGAGCACATGGCGGACATCGAAGGTGTGTACTCCTACGAGGGCACCAACGACGTGAACACCCTGATCGTGGGCCAGGCCATAACCGGCTACCGCGCCTTCTCCACCCGCCCCCCGAAGAACCCGGAAAGGGACGGTAAAGCCCAGCGCGCCGAAGAGAAGCCCCGGTAGGAGAAGACCATGTCAGAGACCCGAGACGAGGCCGGCAAGACGGAGCTGAGGATCACCGAGCAGGAAGCCCGGCACCTAGCCGACCTCCTCCGCTACGCCGTGAGCCTGAATACGACCGTCGGGCTAATCTCCCCCACCCAGCGCCGCCTGGCGACCTCCACGTACAAGGCCGTCGAACTCGCAGCCCTCGTCCTCGAAGGGAAGACTTTCGAGGAAGCAGTAGAAGAGGCCAACAACAACTGGACCGGCTCCCTCGAAGAGGACCACCGCCGCGCACTGAAACTCCTCCAGCAGAAACGCGACACCCTCAAAGAAGCTATGTCCGGCCGCCTCGACCCCGAGCTGCTCGCAGAATACCTCGAGGTCCAGGAGAACCAGTTTCTGGAGCTCGTCCGCCCGAATACCGCGAAGAAACGGAGCCCCGAAGAACGAAAGGGTTAATGCCTTTACAGCGCGCGACCGTACCCGCGCTTGCCGCGTGCCCACGACACGGTAGAATATCTCTATATGCAAAACGCACATAATAAGCAGACGGTGGAAGGTTCGGCATGACGGTTAGCGGGGTTCTGACCTTGAGGGACGGGACGGGGGTGCCGGTGCGTGAGATCCGGGCCGATGATGCCGAGGCGTTACGGCGGCTGGTAGGCCGGTCGAGCGAGCGTTCGATCGAGCTGCGTTTCTTCGGGCCGATGAAGGAGCTCTCCGCGGAGAAGGCGAGGCGCTTCGCGGAGGTTGACGGTGTGGACCGCTTCGCGCTGGTGGCGCTCGACCCCGAGGACGAGGGTGAGATCGTGGCTGTCGTGCGCTACGAGCGCGAGGGTGCAACGGACGGGGCCGAGTACGCGGCGCTGGTCGAGGACAGGTTCCAGGGGCGGGGCCTTGGGATAGGGCTGACCAGGCACCTCATCGAGGCCGCCCGCGAGAGGGGTATCAGGCACCTGCATGCGCTCGTCATGCGCGAGAACAGGCCCATGTTGAGCCTTCTGCGAAGCCTGGATTTCCCCGAGCGCAAACGCTGGGAGGACGGCGTCGAGCACATCGAGATAGACCTGCAACCAGACGAAGCTGCGTAGCACTCAGCTTCCAGTTTCCAGCATAAAACGCGGCGTATCTCTACAGAGAAAACGCTGCGGCGCCCGGGAGAACGCCGGGCGCCGCAGTCCCCACCATCAGCCTATAGCTAACGGCTGGTAGCTGACCGTAACTTAGCTGACCCGCTCGAAGATCGCTGCTATACCCATACCGCCACCGATGCAGAGGGTCACGAGGCCGTACTGGCCACCGGTCCGGTCGAGGTGGTGCAGGAGCTTGACGGTGAGCACCGCGCCGGTGGCTCCGACCGGGTGCCCCAGCGCGACCGCGCCGCCGACCGGGTTGAGCTTCTCCTCGGGCACCTCGAGCTCGCGCCCGACGGCGATGGCGATAGAGGAGAACGCCTCGTTGGCCTCGACGGCGTCGAGGTCGTCCACGGAGAGCCCGGCCTTCTTCAGGGCCATGCGGGAGGCGGGGATCATGCCCGTGCCCATAACCGACGGATCAACGCCTGCCACGGCGGCCGAGACTAGCCTGCCGGCTACGGTGAGGCCCAGTTCCCCGGCCTTGCGCTCGCTGGAGACGAGCATGAGGGCCGCGCCGTCGTTGATGCCGGAAGCGTTGCCTGCGGTCACCGTGCCGCCGTCCTTCTTGAAGACCGGCTTGAGCTTGCCGAGGCCCTCGACGCTCGCGGTCGGGCGGACGTGCTCGTCGTCGGTGAACTGGACCTTCTCCTTCTTCACCTTGACCTCGACGGGCACGATCTGGCCGTCGAACTGCTCCTCTTCGTGCGCCTTGGCAGCCCGCTGGTGGCTGCGCACGGCGTAGGCGTCTGACTCCTCGCGCGTGATCCCGTACGCCTCAGCGACGTTCTCGGCCGTAACGCCCATATGGTAGTCGTTGAAGACGTCCCAGAGGCCGTCGTAGACCATGTGGTCGTAGATCTTGGCGTCGGGCATACCCATCCGGTAGCCGTAGCGGCCCTTGGTCATGAGGAACGGCGCCATATCCATGTTCTCGATGCCGCCGGCGAGGACCACGTCCGCGTCGCCCAGAGCGATCTCCTGTGCGGCGGAGACTACGGCCTGCAGGCCCGAGCCGCACATCCTGTTGAGGGTCATACCGGGCACCTCGACCGGCAACCCGCTCTTTATGCCTACCTGGCGACCCGGGTTCATCCCCTGGCCCGCAGACAGTATGTTGCCGACGATTACCTGGTCCACCTGCTCGCCCTCGATGCCGCTTCTCGAGAGCACCTCCTG
>JARDZQ010000144.1 GCA_029240775.1 Rubrobacteraceae bacterium
TTGGGCCGCCTCCTGCTCGAAGGCAAGATACGGTGGGCGATCGGGTCGTACTTCACGAGCAACCCCGACGTGATGGAGCGGCACCGTAGCGGTGAACTCGTGACCAGCCTCGTGCCTCAGGGGACGCTGGCCGAGGCCATCCGCGCGGGCGGTGCTGGGCTAGGCGGGTTCTACACCAAGACGGGGGTCGGGACAGATCTCGCCGAGGGCAGGGAGGTGCGCGAGATCGACGGCGAGTCCTACCTCTTCGAGAAGCCGCTACGAGCGGATATAGCTTTGATCCGGGCGCGCAAGGCGGATACTCTGGGAAACCTGACCTACTACAAGACGGCGCGTAACTTCAACCCGGACATGGCTACCGCAGCAGACATCGTCGTCGCGGAGGCCGACGAGATCGTAGAGGCGGGCACCCTGGACCCGGAGCACGTGGTGACGCCGCATCCGTACGTAGACTATCTGGTAAGGGCTGAGGTCAAGCTCGGGATGGGCGAGAACCCGTTACTCGACCAATCAGGAGGTGGATAGACTTGAGCGCAGTCACCCACGACATCGCCCGCCGGGTGGCCGGGCACCTAGAGCCGGGGGACGTGATCAACCTCGGCATCGGCCTTCCGACACTCGTAGCCGATTACGTGCCCGACGGCGTCAAAGTCTTCTTGCATACGGAGAACGGTATGGTCGGTGCCGGACCCACCCCGGAGCCCGAGAACGTTGACCCGGAGCTGATCAACGCCGGGAAGCTGCCAGTTACGGAGGACATCGGCGCTACCTACTTCTCGAGCTCCGAGTCTTTCGCCATGATCCGGGGCGGCCACGTCTCCGTCGCCGTGCTCGGTGCACTTCAGGTGGACCAGCTGGGACGTATAGCCAACTGGGCCATTCCCGGAAAGCCGATCCTGGGCGTAGGCGGGGCGATGGACCTGCTCGTAGGGGCAAAAACAGTGATCGTCGCGACCACGCACCTGACTAGGAAGCGGGATCCAAAGATAGTCGAGGAGTGCTCTTTCCCGCTCACAGGCGCACGCCCGGCGGATCTGATCGTTACCGAGCATGCGACCTTCTCCGTCGATGAGGAGGGTCTGATACTCGAAGAGGTCGCGCCGGAATCGGCCTACGAGTGGGTGCGCTCGAAGACGCCTGCCCCCTTCCGCAACTCCGCGACGCTCGAGGCTGTCTAGCATGAACACGGGGAAAAGCTCCAGAGCAAGAGTCGCACCTACGTACGCAGAGCACGGAGGACACCTTTGGAGGAGTTGAGCGAGAAGAAGGCCTCGGTAGAGGCTCCGGCCGTCGCCTACCGACGCCACCTCGAGAACGGGAAGCTTGGCTACCAACGCTGCACCGATTGCTCGGTGGCGGTCTTCTACCCGCGTGTGCTGTGCCCGTTTTGCGGGAGCAGCGCGCTGGAATGGTGTGAGAGCGTGGGCCGGGGAACGGTATACGCGACTACCGCTGTGCACAGCCGGAATCGAGCTCCCCGCAACGTCGTCCTCGTCGACCTCGACGAGGGTTTCCGCATGATGAGCAGGATCGAGGGCGTTCCTGCCGAGGAGGTCGAGATCGGGACGAGGGTACGCTTCGAAGTGCACCAGGTAGATGAGCCAGTGGCCGTCTTCGTGCGGGAGGAGAGTTGAGCATTCGAGGAAAGACCGCGATCGTCGGGGTGGCCGAGTCGGATCTCGGGGAGGTAGGACCGGGGTTCACGCCGCTGGATCTCATAGGGCAGGCAACCAACCGCGCTCTCGCCGATGCCGGTCTCGAGAAAGGGGACGTCGACGGGCTCTTCAGCGCTTCGGTCTATTACCAGATGCCGACGCTCTCTGTTGGCGAGTACCTCGGTATCCGGCCCCGCTACTCCGACGCAACGATGATGGGTGGCAGTTCGTTCGTATCGCACCTGCTGCACGCGACGGTCGCAATTGAGGCCGGACTCTGCGAAGTCGCCCTGATCACCTACGCCTCCACCCAGCTCTCCGATGGCGGTTTTCGTGGCGTAAGTGACCCGCCCAACCCCTACGAGACCCCCTACGAGCCCCGCTACCCGGTAAGCATGTACGCTCTGTCCGCCTCTCGGCACATGCACGAGTACGGCACCACCCGTGAGCAGCTCGCCGAGGTTGCCGTAGCCGCCCGGGAGTGGGCCAAACTGAACCCAAAAGCCTTCGTGCGCAACGACCTCAGCGTCGAAGATGTGCTGGCCTCGCGGCTGGTCTCCTCACCGTTGAGCATTCTGGATTGCTGCCTGGTAACCGATGGTGGCGGAGCACTGCTGGTGACTTCTGCCGAGCGCGCAAAAGATCTGCGAAAGCCCCCCGTCTACCTGCTCGGCGTGGGGGAGGCGCACTGGCATCGCAACATCTCCCAGATGCCGGACCTCACTACGACCGCCGCCACCGACTCGGGGCGGCGGGCCTACGACATGGCGCGTGTAGGGCCCGAGGACGTGGACGTGGCTATGCTCTACGACGCGTTCACCATCAACCCGATCCTGTTCCTCGAAGACCTCGGGTTCTGCGAGAAGGGCGAGGGAGGTACGTTTGTTGAGGGAGGCAGGATAGCGCCCGGGGGGGAGCTCGCTGTCAACACCAACGGCGGCGGTCTCTCCTACAACCACCCTGGAATGTACGGGCTGCTCCTGCTGATCGAGGCCGTAAGGCAGCTTCGCGGCGAGTGCACCGAGCGCCAGGTAGGAGACGCCGAGATCGCCCTTGCCCACGGCAACGGCGGTGTCCTCTCCAGCCAGGTGACGGCCCTCTTGGGCACGGAGAGTGTTCTGTAAAGGAGAGACCGATGGCCGAAACCACACGCGGCGTGAGGGTAGAGTGGGAGGCTCTGAGAGAGTTCTGCAAGGAGGTACTCCGGGCCGCCGGCGTTCCCGAAAAGGACGCCGGGATCGTCGCGTCCTCGCTGGTGGACGCCGACCTTTCGGGCATGAAGTCGCACGGCGTGACCAGGCTGAACGATTACCTGCTCCGGATGGAGCAGGGCCTGATGACCCTAACAACGGAGATAGACGTAGTGCGCGAAACCGCTTCCACGGCGCTCCTCGACGCCAACGACGGCTGGGGACAGGTGGCCTCGGAGAGGGCGGTCGAGCTGGTGGTCGAGAAAGCCAGGGAGGTCGGCAGCGCCTGGGTGGGTGTGCGCAACTCGAACCACAACGGTACTGCAGCCTACTGGACCATGAAGATCGCCCGCGAGGGCATGGTCGGCATTTGCTCGATGAACACCTCTCCCGTTATGGCCGCCCACGGCTCGAAGCGACCCACCCTGGGGACAAACCCGCTGTCCATCGCCGTGCCGTCGAGCTCGGGACGCCCGATTGTGCTGGACATGGCGACGAGCAACCAGGCGCGCGGCAAGATAATCTTGGCAGCTAAGAACAACGACCCCATACCCGAGGGATGGGCGATCACGAGCGACGGTCTGCCCACCACCGACGCGCAAGAGGCCCTTAAGGGAAGCGTGCTACCTTTGGGCGGTCCGAAGGGTTCAGGCCTCGCCATCATGCTCGACATACTGACGGGCGTCCTGACCGGGGCGGAGTTCGGTGCGAAGATGCCCCGCATGTACGACGACCCGCAGCCCCAGCGCGTCGGCCACATGTTCTCTGCTATCTCCATCGAGGCCTTTATGCCCATGACCGAGTTCCTCTCGCGGATGGACCAGAAGGAGCAGGAGACGAGAGAGGGTCCTGCAGCCCCCGGTTTCGAGCAGGTCTCGATGCCCGGGGACGGCACGCACGAGAGGATGGCCACGCACCGCAAGGAGGGCATACCGCTCACTGCCGAGGTCTACGCCGACCTTCGCGCTGCCGCCGAACGTTACGGCGTCTCCCCCGAGAGGTTGGAGTCGGGAAGCATCTCCCGCGAAGGGAAGCAACGATGAGGGTGTGCGAAGGTGCAGCCGAACGGGGCGATTCGACGCTCCCGAGAGACTACCTGCGTGGCGCAAAGATTCTTATCTAAGGAGCGGATAACTGGACAAGAAAAACGGTATTGGACGTATCAAAGAGGCATAGCCATAATGGCACGTAGGGGCAAGGCGGGAAAGGAGATACGAGCGTGGATCCTACGAAGGTGAGTAGCGAGAGGCTGCAGAGGGTCTTGCCGGATGCGCTCGCAGCCTTACATGGGGTAATCGAGAGGCACCGGGTGACGGAACAGGAGTGGTCCGCAGTGCTCGCTTTCCTCACCGAGGTCGGAAGGCATGAGGAGTTTGTCCTGCTCTCTGACGTCACCAAAACGTCAGTGCTAGTGGATGCCATCTCCCACGAGGGCGAGACCGACGCTACGCCGAGCGACGTGGAAGGACCTCTCTATCGTGAGGACCCGCCCTGGCGGGAGAAGCCGGTGAAGATTTACGAGAAGTACGAAGGCGTGGAGAACGGGGACGTACTCTTCGTCCACGGCAGGGTCACCTCTGCGAACGGCACCCCCATAAGCGACGCAGTGCTCGACATCTGGCAGACGGGTCCCGATGGCGGCTACGACGTCTGGGACGAGAGACAGCCGGACTACAACTTCCGGGGGAGATTCGGCGTCGAGGAGGACGGCAGCTACGAGTTTCAGACGATGGTGCCCAAGCCGTACACGGTGCCGACAGACGGGCCGGTGGGGAGGCTGCTCGAAGCCTCCGGGCAACACCCGTGGCGTCCGGCGCACATACATTTCAAGGTGGACGCGGAAGGACATGAGCCGCTCATCACGCAGGTATTCTTCCCGGATGATCCGTACCTGGAGAACGACACGATAGGAGCGGTCAAACCGGCCCTCGTCAGGCCGCTGATCGGGCACGAGGCCGAGGAGGAAGTGGCGCGGCGAGGCCTAAGCGCTCCGTTCTACACCTGTGAGTTCGATATAACGCTCGAGCCGGCGATGTCCGCTGCGCGCGCTTGACACGATGCAAAAGGCGGCCGTTAGGTTTGGCGAGCGCGGCGCACGACATCGAACAGGTCGGAAGATCCGCTTGCCGCGCGTACGAGCCAGGCACGAGGGGACCGCACCAGTAGTCACACCAAAGAAAGGTTAGGACAAAGATGCCTGCACGAACACTGCTCCGCGGTGGCCACATCATCTCGATGGACCCGGATGTAGGGGATATACCGGGTGGGGATGTGCTCATCGAGGACGAGGATATCGCGGAAGTAGCCCCGTCCATCGACGCGTCCGACTGCGAGGTCGTCGACGCCTCCGGCGCCATCATCATCCCCGGCTTTATCGACTCCCACCGTCATACTTGGGAGACCGTGGTGCGCGGCATCGCACCGGATGTGACACTCGACGGGTACTTCGCGCTTATCCTGGACCGCCTCGCGCCGGCCTACCGCCCGCAGGACGTCTACGCCGGCAATCTCCTCGGCGCGCTCGAGGCGATCGACGCCGGCGTGACCACGCTCCTAGATTGGTCTCACATCAACAACACGCCCGACCACACCGACGAGGCGATCCGGGCTCTCGAAGAGCTCAAGCTGCGCTCGGTATACTGCTACGGCAACCCCAACACCTCTCTCGCCGATTGGTGGTTCAACAGCGTCTTGGAGTCGCCCGAGGATATTCGGCGGG
>JARDZQ010000145.1 GCA_029240775.1 Rubrobacteraceae bacterium
GATGCCCTGCAAAGCGCGGATCTCTTCATCGGGAAGTGCCTTTGGAGTGGGCTGGATAGCCTCAGCGAAGCGTGCCAGGACATAGGCGTCTAGTGCGTCGGTCTTAGCGAGCCTGCCCGTAGCTCTGGCGAGGTCGCGCACCTGGCGAGGGTTGACCACCGCTACCGGTAATCCCTCGGCGGCCAAAGCCCCAACCACCGTTCGCTCGAAGCCACCGGTGGCCTCTAGGAGCACCATCGCGGGGCGCTCCTCGAGGAGCCGAGAGACCAAGGTGTCAATCCCAGCGGCGTCGTGGGTGACGAAGAAGGCCTCGCCGTCGTCGTCGTGCCTTTCAGGTTCGCTGCGCCGCACACAGACATCAAGGCGATCCTTGGAGACATCCACCCCCGCGTAAACTCTAGCCGTCGTCATGGGCTCCAAGGTAGAGCTCTCTCCTCCTTTCCCATTCGGCCCGTCCTTGCAGATACGAGCTCCCCTCAAGCTTTTTACGAAGGGGCCCAGGCAACTGTTCGGGCTCTCTCTTCTCGAAAAGGAAGGCGCGACGACCTTTCGACTTCTTCGACTTCTTCGCGGTCTTCTCTATTTTGGTGGACCGGGGCCGGAGTCGGTCTGTCGCGCCCACCCGGCCGATTCTACGACCAAAACCAGGATACAAGGCACCATGAAAAAGCTTGCGCGCTGGGCCACCATGAGGCCCGGCACGGTAACCGAGAGAGAGGCAGGAGAGGAGGTGCGCTAGCAGATGCTCTACGTGGGAGTGGACGCGCATAAGACGCACTCGCAGATGACGGTGATGGACCAGACGGGCAAAATCTTGAAGCGGCGACGGGTGGCGAGCTCCCGGGAAGGGGTGCTCGAAGCGCTGGAGCCCCACCGCGCTGATGGCGGCGAACCCATGAAGGCGGTTTTGGAAGCTGGCTACGGCTGGGGACCTATCTACGACTGGATCGGGGAGGTGGCAGACGAGGTCCTCTTGGCTCACCCGCTGAAGGTCAGGGCCATAGCCGACGCACGGATCAAGACCGACAAGCTCGACTCCGAGATGCTCGCTCACCTCTTGCGTGCGGACCTCATCCCCGAAGCCTACGCCCCCTCGAAGGAGGCGCGGGCCGCCAAGCGGGTCTTGAGGCAGAGGATGTTCCTGGTGCGCCTGCAAACGATGGTCAAGAACCGCGTCTGGGCGCTCCTCTGGCAGCACGGGATAGAGCCACCCCCAGTGAGCGACCTGTTCGGCAAGAAGGGTCTCACATGGCTCAGGGAGCAGACCGAACTGCCAGAGCCAGATGGGAGGCTGCTTCGGGAGGAGGTGCGATTGGCCGAGACTTTAAAGGAGAAGATCCGCTCCACCGAGCGCCTCATCGCCGAACTAGCGGAGGGGGACGAGGCGCTCGGGTGGCTGAGGAGCCTGCCGGGGGTTGGGGAGTTCTTCTCGGTTTTGATCCGCCACGAGGTCGGGGAGATGGAGCGCTTCCCCACCTCCAAGAAGTTCGCCTCCTACACGGGGCTAGTGCCCTCCACCTACGCCTCTGGCAAGAGGATCACCCACGGGAGGCTCACCCACGGGAGGGCAATAAGTGGCTGAGGTGGGCCTTCATCGAAGCGGTGAGCCCTGCGATTCGCTGCTCGCCCTACCCCTGCGTGGCTACTACATGCGGATCAGGACCAGGCGCGGTACCAAGGACGCGAGGACTGCGACCGCCAGGAAGCTGGCTGAGTTGGCCTGGACGGTGTGTACGCAGAAGCGTCCCTATGTAGAGTGCTCAAAGGAGCGACCAACATGAGCGGATGAAGAGCGGAGGACAACCCGTTCTGACCCCGGCTGCCCTCTCCGGCTCTTGGGCTCTGTTGTAGGGAGGCCCCTCATACAAGGCTAGGGAGCCGCGGGTCCCATAAGTGAAGTGCGTCGTCTGGCCGAGAGCTAGACGGGCGCGGATGGAAGGATGACCAAAGGGTTTGGCCGTAGTCGGAGGAGCGTGCACTAACAGACGGTTGACAAGCTTTTTCATGGAAGACCCGGTAAAAGCGACTCGACGCAGAGACCGCCGCGTCCCGAAAAGGACGCGGCGGTCTCTTGCTCAGTACTCCGCGGTGATCTGGCTACGCGCCGATGAGAACCGGCGAGCAAGGTGCTATCTCTGGCCACCCCCGCCTTCGGGTTTCTCCGCCGCCGGCCTTGTCCTGTCGGCCCTCCCGGCGCTCCTGACGCGCCTCCCGGTGCTCCTGGCGCTCCTCGCGGCGTTGCTGGCGCTCTTCGCGGCGCTCCTGGCGCTCTACGGGCTGATCTCCCCGGTCGCCGCCTTCGCGTCCACGCCCTTCGCCGCGGGGTCCGTCTCCACGGCCGCCGGGCCTGCCCTCGCCGGGAAGGTCCCTGTCTCTCCTACCCACGCGTGCCCCCTAGTTCTCTCGATCGTTTTGTATGACAGCTGAAGCTGTGCCCGATTCCGGGACAGGCATAACCCCCGGGCGTCAGCTGGGTCGTGCCGGGGGCGCGGTTTCTGGACCGCGGAGGCGGGGTAGTAGAGGATAGAATCCGTTTCCAAGAACAACGGCGGTGCCGTCAAGGAGGTACGAGGTGACGCAACAGATCAAAGGTCAGACCGTTGGCGCCGAGCAGTGGCGTGCGCTCGCGCAGCAGTTGCGCGTGGACAGCATACGCTCGAGCACCGGCGCGGGCTCGGGGCACCCCACCTCGAGCATGTCGGCGGCCGAGCTCATGGCCGTGCTTATGGGCAAGTATCTACGCTACGACTTCGACGCGCCGGAGAACCCGGCGAACGACCACCTGATCTTCTCGAAGGGTCACGCCTCGCCGCTGCTCTACTCGATGTACAAGGCCGCGGGGGCCATCACCGACGAGGAGCTGATGACCTTCCGCGAGTTCGGCAGCCGCCTGCAGGGCCACCCGACGCCGGAGATCCCGTGGGTCGACGTCGCGACGGGCTCTCTCGGGCAGGGGCTCCCCATAGGCGTCGGCGTCGCGCTCGCGGGCAAGTACCTCGACAAGATCCCCTACCGCGTCTGGGTCCTGTGCGGGGACTCCGAGATGGCCGAGGGCTCGATGTGGGAGGCCTTCCAGCACGCCTCCTTCTACGAGCTGGACAACCTGATAGCCATCCTGGACATGAACCGTCTCGGCCAGACGCGCGAGACCATGGACGGCTGGCACGGCGACCACTACGCGGCAAGGGCCCGGGCCTTCGGCTGGCACGCGATCCAGATAAACGGCCACGAGCCCGACGAGATAGACCGCGCCTACGCCGAGGCCTTGCAGCAGGAAGGGACCCCGACCCTGATCATCGCCCAGACCAAGAAGGGCCGCGGCGTCTCCTTCCTCGAGGACATGGACGGCATGCACGGCAAGCCGGTCAAGCCCGACGACGAGGCCAGGGCGCTCGAGGAGCTCGACTCCGACAACAACCTCCTCGTCGAGGTGCAGAAGCCGGACTCCGGTAGCGAGACCTTCACCGCCGGTCTCACCGGAGATCTCCAACTGCCGACCTGGGAGGTCGGGGAATCCGAGGCGACCCGCAACGCCTACGGGAAAGCACTCAAGGCCATAGGCGCCGCCAGGGAGGACGTCGTGGCGATGGATGGCGAGGTGAGCAACTCCACCAAGTCCGAGGAATTCGCTGAGGCGTACCCGGAGCGCTACTTCGAGATGTTCATCGCCGAGCAGCAGATGGTCGCGGCCGCTGTCGGGATGAGCGTGCGCAAGAGGGTGCCGTTCGCATCCAGCTTCGCGGCGTTCTTCAGCCGCGCCTACGACTTCATCCGGATGGCCGCCATCTCGGGAGCCAACATCAGGCTCTCCGGCTCGCACGCGGGCGTCTCGATCGGGGAGGACGGTCCCTCCCAGATGGCCCTCGAGGACCTGGCTATGATGCGCGCTGTCCACGGCTCGACCGTCCTTCACCCCTCAGACGCCAACCAGACCGCGAAGCTCGTCGCGGCGATGGCAGATACGGACGGCATCAGCTTCCTCAGGACCCTGCGCCCGAGCACGCCGGTGATCTACGGCTCCGACGAGGAGTTCCCTATCGGCGGCAGCAAGGTCGTGCGCTCCTCCGACGACGACCGGGTTACGATCGTAGCCGCCGGCATAACGGTGCACAACGCGATCGAAGCCTGCGAAGCTCTGCAAGGAGAGGGCACGAACGTGCGCCTTATCGACGCCTACTCCATAAAGCCCATAGACGCACAGACGCTGAGTCTGGCCGCGCGGGCAACCGACGGTAGGCTCGTCGTCGTCGAGGACCACTGGCCGGAAGGCGGCCTCGGCGAGGCCGTCCTCTCCGCGCTCGCCGGGGAGGACACCGAAGGTTTCCGCTTCGAGCATCTCGCCGTGAACATCATGCCCGTCTCGGGCTCGCCGGACGAGCTCATGGACGCCGCCGGCATAAGCGCGAGCCACATCGCCGACGCCGTGCGCCGCCTGCTGAACGACTAGGACAGCCTCGAAAGGGCTCGGGCCTCCGCTTCCGGGCCCTCTCTCGTCTGAACGTTACGGGATCTCTCAACGAGCCCGAGTCGTTGCGCTTGCCCTCTCTTGCCACCATAATTCCGTGTGGTGGACGGATCGGGAGGCATAAAGCTGCCTCTGGCGAGGCTCTCGTTACTCGGCGCGCCGCGCATCGAGCACGACGGCGCGGAGCTCGAGGTTGACACGAGGAAGGCGATCGCGCTGCTCGCCTACCTGGCCGTCACGCGCCGCCGTCACGCGCGCGACTCTCTGGCGGGCTTGCTCTGGCCCGAGTACAACCAGACGCGGGCGCGGGCCGCTCTGCGCCGGACGCTCTCGTCGCTCGGCGCCGCTCGCGCGGCGGGCTGGCTTGTGGCCGACCGGGAGAGCGTGGACCTCGTCAGAGATGAGGTCTGGGTGGACGTGTATCGCTTCCACGCCCTCCTGGCCGAGTGCCGGACGCACGGGCACGCGCAGAGTGAGGTCTGCGCCGAGTGCATTCGTCCACTCTCCGAGGCGGTGGCGCTCTACCGCGACGACTTCCTGGCGGGGTTCGCACTGCGCGACAGCGCCGCGTTCGATGACTGGCAGTTCTTCCAGGGCGAGGAGTTGCGCCGCGAGCTGGCCGGCGCGCTGGAGAAGCTCGGTCGCGGGCACGCCGCGAAGGGAGAATGGGAGCAGGCCATCACCCACTCCCGCCGCTGGCTGGCTCTGGATCCCCTGCACGAGCCGGCGCACCGCTGGCTGATGCAGCTCTACGCGTGGGCCGGACAGCGCGCCGCCGCCTTGCGCCAGTACAGGGAGTGCGTGCGCGTCCTCGAAGGGGAGCTCGGCGTCTCGCCACTCGAGGAGACGACCCTGGTCTACGAGGCGATCCAGGAGAACAACCTGTTCCCGCCCCCTGTTCTCGCCGGGGAAAGCTCACCGGCCTCGCGAGCGGAGGAACCCGCGGCCTCGTCTGCGGTCGAGACCCTAGTCCGGTCGCACGAAGACCCACTCGTCGGACGGGCTGGCGAGTGGGACGCATTGCTCGGCGCCTACGAAGTCGCCAGTACAGCGGGGCACGTCGTGGTGCTAGAGGGGGAGGAGATCGGAAGAGACCCGGGCGAGACCAAACTCGCCTACGGTCCCTTTGTCGAGGGGCTCTCAGGGGCTACAGGCGGGGCGGATCTCGACGAGCGTCTGGCGGGGATCCCGGACCACTTTCTGGCCGAAGCCTCGCGCCTGCTGCCCGAGCTCGCAGGGCTGCGTCCGGGGCTCCCCTCCCCCCCGCCGCTCGCCGCGCCGGGAGCCCAGAGCCGCTTCTTCGAGGGCGTCTGTCGGGTGCTGCTCGCTGTGTGCGAGGGGCCGTCTTGCGGGGTGTTGTTTATCGACGACGTTCAGTGGGCCGACGCCTCGTCGCTGGACCTGCTTGCCTACCTCGTGCGGCGCCTCGGACCGGAGCGCAGG
>JARDZQ010000146.1 GCA_029240775.1 Rubrobacteraceae bacterium
CGGACGCGGGGAGGTCCTGGATGCGACGATGAAGGTCATAGAGGCGGCACTCGACGCGGGGGCGCACGCGGTAGAGGTTCGGGTTGAGGCGGAGGGGGAAGCAGAGAGGTTCGGGGGCTAGGGGAGATGTCCGAGACGAGAGCCGTCCATCCGGTAGACGAGGCGATGCCGCCGGGCCGGATGGTCGCGTACGGCTTGCAACACGTGCTGGCGATGTACGCCGGCGTCATCGCCGTCCCGCTCATACTGGCCACGGCCATCGGGCTGCCGCAGGAGCAGCTCGTCTACGTCGTCAACTCCAGCTTCCTGATGTGCGGGCTAGCTACGCTACTCCAGACCATCGGCCTCTGGAAGTTCGGCGTCAGGCTGCCGATAGTGCAGGGAACTACCTTCGCCTCGGTCACGCCGATGATCCTCTCGCGGGTGGACCTCACCGAGACGCGGAACCTGATCATCGTGGCCGTAAGCTTCGCCTTCGGCGTGATCCCTGCCGCCTTGCCCGAGTTCTACGATGAGTTCCCGGATGCAGTGAGGATAATCTTCGAGAGCGGCATCACGGCGGCGAGCGTCGCGGCCATCCTCCTGAACATCGTCTTTAACGTGATCGGGGGCACGAGCGAACCCACCGCCGAGACGACCGCCTGCATGCCCACGGTGGAGGAGGTGTAGATGCGCCGGCTCACGGTCGATGAGGTAAACGGGCTCGACCGGCACACGTTCGTCTCGAAGTTCGGCTCGTTGTTCGAGCACTCACCGTGGATAGCTGAAGGAGCCTGGCGCGAGCGTCCCTTTGGGGACTTCGCGGAGCTCTACGAAGCCTTCGTGGGGGCCATGTACGAGGCGCCCCGAGCGAGACAGCTGGACCTCATCCGGGCTCACCCGGACCTGGCGGGGAAGGTAGCGGTCGCGGGCGAGCTGACGGCCGAGTCCGAGCGCGAGCAGGCCTTCGCGGGCCTCAACAGGCTGACGCCGGAGGAGTACGAGGACTTCCACCGGCTGAACACGGCTTACCGGGACAAGTTCGGCTTCCCTTTCATCATCTGCGTCAGGGAGCACGGCAAGGAGACCATTCTGGCCAGCGCCGCGGCCCGGCTGGGGCACTCGCGGTCCGAGGAGATAGAGACCGCGCTCGGCGAGATCGCCAGGATCGCCCGCCTGAGGCTTGATGACCTGGTCGAACAGGAGGAGGGGACGTGAGCTACCCAAAGGTGATCCTGGCTCTCCCTGAATGGGTCGAGGAGCTTGTCTGCGATCCCGACCGCGAGTACCCGACGGAAGAGGACCGGATGCGGCTCGCCATCGAGCTCTCTCGCCGCAACGTGGAGCGCGGGACCGGGGGACCGTTCGGGGCCGGGGTCTTCGATCTGAGCACGAGCCGCCTCGTGGCCCCCGGCGTGAACCTGGTCACCGCGACCAACCTCTCGGTCGCCCACGCCGAGATAGTGGCGATCATGATCGCGCAGCAGGTCGTCGGGCACTTCGACCTGGGTGGCCACGGACGTCCCGCTTACGAGCTGGTAGCCACCACCGAGCCGTGCGCGCAGTGTTTCGGAGCGGTCCCCTGGTCGGGTGTCCGGCGCCTCGCGTGCGGGGCCCGCGACGAGGATGCGCGTGAGATAGGCTTCGACGAGGGGTCGAAGATGGACGACTGGATCTTCTCGCTCGAACGGCGCGGCATCTCCGTCGTACGCGACGTGTGCCGGGACGAGGCTGCCGCTGTGCTCAACGAGTACGCCGAAGATGGGGGCGAGATCTACAACGCCCGCCAGGGCGAGTGACGGGAGGCTAGAGGATGACCGAAGCAACCGGCGGCGAGACGAGGACGGGTAGAATCGTGCTGGGTGCCACCAGCTACGGGAAGTCAGGGGTCCGGATCGTCAAGGTTAAGCGTGGCACCGAGCGCCACGAGCTGTGGGACCTCGACGTCGCCGTCGCGCTGGAGGGCGGCTTCGAGGCCGCCCACCTAGAGGGCGACAACTCGCAGCTACTGGCGACCGACACCATGCGCAACGCGGTCTACGCGCTGGCGAAGGACCGCCTCACGGGGAGCGTTGAGGAGTTCGGGCTCGCGCTGGTGGACCACTTCCTCGAGGCCGGCCCCACGGTCGAGCGAGCGCGGGTAGTTATCACCCAGTTTCCGTGGGACCGGATCGAGGTGAATGGCCGGGGCCACGAGCACTCCTTCGTCCGCGGCTCCGGCGAACGGAAGGCAATCGTCACGGGCGATGAGCGCGGCGAACGCCGCGTGGAGGCCGGCCTCGACAACCTGCTCGTGATGAAGACCACCGCGTCGGGGTGGGAAGGGTTTTACAGGGACAGGTTCACCACCCTGGCCGGCACGAACGACCGCATCCTGGCCACCGTCGTAACCGCAGACTGGGTCTATAGCGAAGCCGAGGGCCTGGACTTCGATGGTCTCTGGGAGGGGATACGGGGCCGGATCCTCGCGACCTTCACCGACCATTACAGCCCCTCGGTGCAGAACACGCTCTACCGCATAGGCAAGGCCGTGCTCGATGAACATCCGGACGTAGAGAAGATCCGGCTCTCCTTCCCCAACAAGCACCACATATCCTACGATCTCTCCCCCTTCGGGACGGAGAACGAGAACGAGATCTTCTGGGCCACAGACGAGCCTTACGGCCTGATCGAAGGCACCGTCGAGAGGGAGCGCTGATGCCCCTTACGACCCACGTCCTGGACACCACGAGCGGCCGCCCCGCCGCCGGTCTCCGGCTACAACTCTTCCGGCTCGACCCCGCGGGCGAGGGACGCAGTCTGCTCAAGGAAGTATGGACAAACGCTGACGGCCGTACCGACGTGCCGCTGCTCGTCGAGCTAGAGGTCGGCGTGTACGAGATCTTGTTCGACGTCGGGGAGTACTTCGCGGGAGAGGAGGTCCCCGAGCCCCCCTTCCTCGGGCTCGTGGGGGTCCGCTTCGGCATCGCCGACCCCTCGTCCCACTACCACGTGCCGCTCCTGGTCTCCCCCTGGTCCTACAGCACCTACCGCGGGAGCTGAGAGGGGGATGCGGCGGCTGGTTTGCTCTAAGCTGATACGGGAACCGAGAGGGGGGGTGATCTCCTAGATGATGACCAGGATGGGGCCGGTGCTCGTGGCCTCAGAAGATATCCAGGCGAAGGTGCGCGAGCTGGGAGAGCTTATCACGGAAGATTACCGGGGAGAGAAGGTCCTCCTGGTCGGCATCCTGCGCGGCGCGGTGGTCTTCCTGAGCGACCTCATGCGCCACCTGGAGCTGCCTTGCGAGATCGACTTCATGGAGGTGAGCTCTTACGGCACGGGTACCCAGTCAAGCGGCGTGGTCCGCATCCTGAAGGACCTGCAGGAGGACATTACCGGACGCCACGTCCTAATAGTCGAGGACATCATAGACACGGGGCTAACGCTCTCTTACCTGAGGCGTACGCTTCTGCAGCGCAAGCCTGCCACTTTGGAGATCTGCGCGCTCCTGAGTAAGCCCTCGCGCAGGCGAGTGGAGCTGGAGGTAAAGTATCTCGGCTTCGAGGTCCCGGACGAGTTCGTCATAGGCTACGGCATAGACTACGCCGGCGCCTATCGCAACCTCCCGGACATCCGCGCCCTGAGATCGGAAGACGCCCACGCCTGAGGCAGATCCCTCCTACGAGAGAGCGGCCTCGGGCGAGAGCCCGCGCGCCTCGAGGATGCGCCCGATGGCGAGACCTATCTGGGAGTTCGGCGTGGAGGCCCCGGCGGTGAGGCCGACGCGGACCGGTCCGTCGGGGAGCCATCCCCGCTCCTCGACCTCCTCGCGCGCGTCGAGCGGCGTGCCCGCCGGCTTGTGGCGGATCACGTCCCCGATTATGCAGTCGCCGCTCGCTATGTGATAGCTGCTGGGGACCCGCTCGGCGGCGATGATCGCCAGGTTGTTCGTGTTCGAGGAGTTGTAGCCGCCGATCACGATGGCGATGTCGAGCGGCTGCTCGAGGAGCTCGAAGAGCGCGTCCTGCCTATCCTGCGTCGCGGAGCAGATGGTGTCGAAGAGCTCGAAGTGCTCGTCCAGGTTCTCCCCGCCGTAGCGCTCGACCATCGCCTTGCGGAGCTCCTCGCCGACCGCCATGGTCTCGCTCATGAGCATCGTGGTCTGGTTGGCGACGCCGACCCGCTGCAGATCCTCGGCCGGATCGAAGCCGGGGTACATACCGTGGCCGAGCTTTTCTCTAAGTTCGTCGGCGCCGATCCGGCCGAGGATGAAGTCCACAACGTGGCCGGTCTCCTGGAGGTTGCGCACGATGAGGTACTTCCCGTTGCCGCCCTCTTTGGTTGTCTGCGAGGCTGTGGCTTTGGTCTCCTCGTGGTAGTACTTGCCGTGGATGATGCTCGTGAAGTCTCTCTGGGCGTAGCGCGTGACGCGCTTCCACACCGAGAGCACAGACCCGCAGGTCGTGTCCACGACGATGCAGTCGTTCTCCCTGAGCCTCCGCACCCAGTCCACGGGGGCGCCGAAGGCGGGTAGGATGATCACGTCTTCGGGACCAAGCGAGTCGAACTTCTCGTCGGGGCGGCCATTGAAGCCCTCGGAGAGGAACTCTATGCCCATCTCGCGCAAACGGGCGTTCATGGAGGGATTGTGGATCATATCCCCCGTTATGTAGATGCGCCGCTCGGGGAACTTCTCCCTCGTCTGGAAGGCGTAGTCCACCGCCCGGTCCACCCCGTAGCAGAACCCGAACTCGTCTGCGAGCCGTAAGGTGAGGCCGTCGAGCTCGAGAATGTTGCCGTTCTCCCGGACGCGGTCAACTACCTCCGAGCGGTAATCCCGGTCCAGGAGGTGCTGCACGTCATCCCGCATCTTGAAGCCCTTGCGAAAGTATTTCTGCTCCGTCACGCTCACCTCTTCTTAGCTGTCGGCTTTCAGCTATCAGGTTCTTAATCAAGAGTTCCTGGTCCTTATTCTAGCAGGAGGTCTCCGGAGGTCCGTTGATAGGGTTACGCTACGGGCCGGATCTTTCGGCATTGGGTACGGTGCGGGGGCTCTCTTGAAGTGTGAAATGGGTGTAAAATATGTCGCCGTGGAACGAGGCAGACATACCATCATGCTGGCCGACAACGACCCCGTCGCGCTGGACACCGCCACCGCGGCGCTCGCGGGCGCCGGCTTCAAGGTCGTGCAGGCGACGGACGGACAGCGAGCGCTCCAGGAGGCCTTGGGCCGCAAGGTGGATCTCATCGTGATGGACGTCTCGATGCCTCAGGTGGGGGGCGTGGAGGCGTGCCACTGCCTGAAGGCGATGCCGAAGACTTCGAAGATACCGATCGTCCTTACCGCGGCCAGGAAGGACCCCGCTTCGCGGATGCTCGCCGAGCGCACGCACGGCTCGGTCCGCGTCCTGCGCAAGCCTTTCGCCCCCGAGGAGCTGGTCGCGGTGGCGAAGCAGCTCGTGAGGCCCAGGTCGCTTCTCTAGCCCGCCGAGGCGGCTCTCCTGCAGTACACCAGAGGTGAAGTGCGACGATGCGGCGTGGTCCTGCGGCAACCGCCGGCGCTTGCGGGATAACCCCTGACGGCCAG
>JARDZQ010000147.1 GCA_029240775.1 Rubrobacteraceae bacterium
CCCTACGTCGTCTCCAACTACCCGCCCCTCTTCGTACTGCTGCAGGCACCTTTCGTGTGGATCTTCGGCCCTGGGTTCTGGTACGGACGGGCCATCTCCCTCGCCTCCACCGTCGCCATCGCCGCGCTGATAGCGCTGACGGTGCACGCTGTTACCCGCGACAAGACGGCCTCCGCATCCAGCGGCCTTACTTTCGTGGCCGTGCCCTTCGTCTTGCACTGGTCCTCGCTCGACCGGGTGGATATGCTAGGGCTCGCTCTCTCCTGGGGCGGGCTCTACGCCGTCGTCCGGCGTCCTGACCGCCGCGGCGTGATCCTGGCGGCCCTGCTGATGGTGGCGGCGATCTATACCCGCCAGACCTACGCCCTGGCCGCCCCGCTCGCGGCCTTCGTGTGGCTCCTAGCCGGTGGGCAAGGGCGCCGGGCGCTCGCGCTGGCAACGCTCACTGGCGGGTTTAGCCTGCTGCTATTGGGAGCTCTCAGCGCCCTCACGGGCGGGGGGTTCTTCTTCCACACCGTGACCGCCAACGCAAACGAGTTCCGGTGGGAGCAGGTGTCCTACAATCTCTCTACGATGGAGTGGATCATGCCGCTCCTGCTGGTGGGTGGATTGGCCTTCGTGGTTTTGGGACTCCGCTCGAGGCCGGCTTCGTGGTGGCTGGTCGGCGCCTACCTCGGGGGATCTGCTGCGGCCACGCTCCTGATTGGCAAGGTCGGCTCGGACGTCAACTACCTGCTCGAGCTCTCCGCGGCGCTCGCTCTGGCCGCAGGAGCGCTGATCGCCCGCTACTCCTCGCAAACCGGCGCCCGCTGTGTTCTGCTCCTCGCCCTGGCGGTGCAGGTGGCGACCATGGTCCAGGCCTCCCAGGACTTCTACGCGGGATTCCAGCAGGGCGTGATCGACCAGAGGTCCGGCCTAGCCCGACTCGAAGCGATCGTCGACGGTTCGAAGGGACCGGTACTGGCCGACGAATACGCCGGTCTCCTCCCCCTTGACGGGCGCCGGATCTACCTCCAGCCTTTCGAGATGACCCAGCTCCAGAGGGACGGCAGGTGGAATCAGGAACCACTTCTCAGATCCATAAAGCGGCGAAATTTTCCTCTGATCCTTATATGGAAGCCGCCCTACGCAGCGGGCATCGAGCAGGAGAGGTGGACGCGGGATATGCTGGAAGCCATCGAGGAGAGCTACGAGCCCGTACAGAAACACGTCGTAACAGTAGTCTACCGGCCTAGGCCAAGCGACGAGGTTCCCTAACTTATCCGGGAGGGACTGCCCCGACTGAGCCGGACTCGGGCGATGCCGCTGACCAACAACCCCGAGAAGCGCCCGGCCGGAATGAACCATGCCACGGGCTCCGCGACAAAGTAGAGCGGCGACAGCGAACCCACGGCTGCCGAAGCCAGCCTAGTTAGCGCGAGCGTCCGGGAAGCTCGCCGGTGCGTAGCCCGACCAGCCCGAGGGAGCCGACCAGCATCCCAAAGCTGGCACCGTGAACAGGTCCGCCGGCAGCGAACATCAGCTGGTGCAGCGCGGCGGCGCTGGCATCCTGCTCCCCCGGCGACCGGTAAGCGCCTCGCTAAGCAGTGCCGAGGTCGCGAGCGACGCCGCAGCGAGTCCCCCACCGGCGATCACTGCCGTCTGTATCGAGAGAACAACTCGCAAGTGAACCCGGTCAACGCCTAGAGCAATTTGCAGAGAGGCTGAACCTTCTTTGGAGTATTTCAGCAACACAGCGCTACTTCAGCTTGTCGGCTTCTTTTTCTTTTGGCTGACAAGCTGAAGTGCTGACAAGCGAAGGCCCTAAAGGCCGTAGCGTGCTGAGGGCTCTTTCTCGGAAAGGTTCATCCTTTTCGAGAAGGGCAGTAGATTCCTTTCCGTTCTACGGCGCATGGATGGTATGAGCGCCCGTTCTACCCTGCTCCTAATGAACCCCGCAACATGATAGTCGCTCACGGCGTAGATAGAAAGGGACTATCTGTAACGTTGAAGCCAACCATGCTGCTTGCCGTCCCCCACCCGAGAACGCTTCCTTTATATTCAGCACAGCAGCATGCAGCCTAAGCAGTAGATATAACCGTTCACCCTGCAATCTGACGGAAGGTCATCAACTCTGCCGCCTGTGCCGAGGCGACATCGCCTATGCCAGGGCCGCTCCTACCTGAGTGGTGTCAGAAGTGGTGTAAATAGCGGCATGGCGTCCCGGCTACTGGACCTTTCAATGCCTATCCCCTCTCTCTGAGGAGCAAAGCGGAAGCGACCTCTCGAAGTTCTCAGGTTCGTTTACTAGGCAGCATTGTGGATAGCGGCTACCCACGCCCCGAAACCTCGCCCTTATGTCTGGGACGTTTAAGCTCACCAAACTTGGCGGGCGAACAACCTCCCTCGACGAGCCCTTGAGCCGTCGTTACCGGGTGACGGCGACGTGCAGAGCATCAGTCGTCAAGAACCGTCAGGAGGTCGAGTTGCCGCAGACGCGCGGGGTCGGCGAGTATATCGATTTCGACGATCTTCCCACCCCTGACCGTGAAGCCCATAACCGAATACGGCCGTCCACGCGGAGCCACGACGACTCCCGCGGCTCCGTTTACCAGCGCCGGTCGTGCAAAGGGCGCGAATTGTGAGAAGGTGAGCGCCTGATCGGCCACGGCCGGCGCACCGCGGACCTCCCTCGATGCGCCCGCAGGCACGCCGCCGAGGTCGGCCCGGAGCACGACGTCCGGGTCGAGCACCGCAACAAGCGCGTCAAAGTCCCCCTCGCGCGAGGCAGCGAAGAAGGCGTCGACGACTTCTCGCTGGCTAGCGAGATCGACGTTGGGGACATTTGCCGCTCCCTGTACGTGACGGCGTGAGCGGCTCGCGAGCTGCCTCGTGGCGGCCAGGGAGCGCCCCACGATGGGAGCGATCTCCTTGAAGGGCACGGCGAACATGTCGTGCAGCACGAACGCGAGCCGCTCCGCCGGCGTGAGCGTTTCGAGTACCGCCAGCAGCGCGAGACCCACCGAGTCGGCCAGTAGAGCCTCGTACTCGGGGTCGATCCCATCCTCGCGGCTCACGATCGGCTCGGGTACGTGCACCTCAAGGGATTCCTCGCGCCGCGACTTGCGCGAGCGCAGCATGTCAAGGCAAACTCTGGCTACGACCCTCGTGAGCCATCCGCTCAGGTTCTCGACTTCGCTAGTGTCGGAGCGGCTCAGGCGGAGCCAGGCCTCCTGGAGGGCGTCGTCCGCCTCGCTCAGCGAGCCGAGCATCCTGTAGGCCACCGCCCTCAGGCGGGTCCGGTTAGCCTCGAACTGCTCCGCCAGCCAGTCGTGTTCGTCCATCGGTCACATTCTCCCGCCGCGTTTCGTCATTGTAGTAGTGACGGACGAAACCCTGCCGATGTGACAAATCGAGGAGGAAAAACAATGCCACCAATCGTGCACAGCATCGAAATCGACCGTCCCCCAGAGGAGGTATTCTCCTATGTCACCGACCCCGCACGTTTCACCGAGTGGCAGGATGACGTCGTGAGTGTGCGCCTAGAGGGAGGTGGTCGGCCCAACGTAGGCTCAAGGTTCAGCACGACCCGCCGGATCGGTCGCGCCGAGCGAACGATGACCCAGGAGATAACGGAGATCGATCCCCCAACGAGTTGGTCCGCTCGCGGTGTCGCTGGGCCGATCAGGCCAAACGCGAACATCGCCGTCGAACCACTCAACGACGGCACACGATCGTGTGTCACGATCGTACTCGACTTCAAGGGGCACGGGATCGGTGTGCCGCTCGTACCCGTCATCCGCCGGATCGCGGCAAAGGGAGCGCCTACAAGCTACCAAAACCTGAAAAAACGGCTCGAGAACGGCGAGTAGGGTGCATCGGGCTCGGCTGGAGCGATCCGTCCGACGATGGAGCGGGTGACCGACAGGGCTCCAACCCGCGCCCTTCGGAGCCACAATCCGCCGACACCTGTTTCTGAGTGTTGCCGAATGTTGCACAATCGCCTTATCTAAGCTGATTTCCTTGCTAATGGTTGCCCACCGTTACTGCGTGTTGTGCTCTGAGTGGTGTCAGAAGGCCCCGCACGGCAATTGCGAACTTCTCCGCTGTCCTTTAGTGCGCGATGCCTCGAAGCGCACCATCAGCTCCTTGGATAGCCCCTCCCGCTCCGCCCGGTGCAGCCGGTAGAACGTGCTCTCCCCCAGCCGATGCCCCTCCTCCCGGAGCCGGCGCAGCTCCTCCAGCGGCGCCTCCTCCGGGTCCTCCGCGATGAGCGCCCGCATCCGCTCCCGGACCGTGGCCGGTACAGGTGGCCGCCCGACCCCTCGCTTCCAGCGGGCCACTGCGCCCTCCGCCCCCTCGACCGCCGGCTCCTTGCGGATCCGCTCGATCGTGCGCCGCGAAACCTCGAAATACCGGGCTACCTCTCCGATACGCACCCCGGCCGTCAGCATCTGCTGTACTGCGTGCCTGTCGATCATCCTGAGCATCCCCTCCGCCTCCGGTAACCGCCGATCTCGACCTGCGCGTCGGAGGTACGTTCTTCTGCGGCTTCCGTGGGCCCAAGGTCCCCGAGACCTGGGCGCTCTGGCAGTTCACCTAGGTGGAGGCGCCAAGACGGCTCGGCCTCGTCATCTCGTTTGCGGACGCCAACCGCAACGTCGCCCCCTCGCCGTTCGGAGGACCGTGGCCGGCGCGTATCGCCATCACCGTGACCCTGGAGCGGCACGCCGGAATCGGCCGCGGCACGCTGCTGACCCTACGCTCGACGCCCCTCGATGCCTCTGACGCAGAACTCGCTGCCTTCCGCGAGGCGATGTCGTCGATGGAGGTGGGCTGGGGCCAGACGCTCGAGAGCCTCGCCGGCTTCCTCTCGACTGCCCGGTGACCTCCCCCTGTCTCGGCGGGCTTGGTTCCGATCGGCCCGTCCGCGTGCGACCATCCCTCCAGGTGCTGCTCGACTCCGCGCTTTCCATGCGGAGGCCGAGACCACCTCGGTGGCCCGCGACTTGGGAGCCACTTCCGAGACCGCATCGAAGGGTGCGCGATGGCTCGCTTCGTCTCCACACCACACGCGCGGACGCTATCTCGGGATCCGGGGGCCGGCAGAGAAGGAAGGACCGGTCCGCGCCTGCGTAGCGGCCCTTCCAAGATGGTCGGGGTGGCTATATGCCCACCAAACTCTCTGGCTCGACCCAGGGCCGGACTGGGATGAGGAGAAGGTGGCGGAGTTCCTCGCGATGTGCGCGTCAACCTGGTGCGCCCGCCACCCCGGCGACCGCGACCCAGGTGGGCGCGCGCCGCGAGGCGCCCGTCATCCTGACGGTGGACGCTGCGGCCATGCACGCGGCCGGCCACGCTTTCTACCAGGCCGCCAACGGCGTCTGGCTGACCGACCACGTGCCGCCCGGCGACCTGTCGGGCTGGCCCGGCTAGGGCAGGATCTCGACGTAACCGTCCGTTCCGTGCACGCGGATCCGCTGCCCATCCCGGATCAGCCGGGTGGCATGCTCCACCCCCACGACGGCCGGCAAGCCGTACTCCCGTGCGATCACCGCGCC
>JARDZQ010000148.1 GCA_029240775.1 Rubrobacteraceae bacterium
CGCCGTCGCCCTCACGACTGTTTACTGGGTGTTGCGCTTCTCCGTCGGCCCCCTGGCGTTGATGGCGGTAGGGTGGTCCGGCGACTGGCTCCCCGTGGTCGTGGCCCAGCTGCTCCTGGCCTCTTTCGTCCTCCCGTTCGCCCCGACTCCGGGGGGCTGGGGCGCGAGGGAGCTCGGCCTGGCGGCCCTGCTGTCCGGATACGTGCCGGAGGGGCAGCTGCTGAGCGGGCTCGTCGTCTACACGGCCTTGTCCCACTGGCTGCCCTTGACCGCTAGCGCCTTCTTCACCAGCTACGAGTTGCGACGAGGGACCTTTAGCCGCAGTGGATGGCAGAAGGCCGTGGAGAGGGAAGGCCACACCGAGGCTATCACACGGGTCTTGCCAGCCGTTACTCTCACTACTGCACCGCGGCGTTCCGTTTTGTCGGGTAATTTAGACCCAGTGGAGACGAGAACGTGGCAACACAACGAGGCAAGCACTCCAACAGGCAGTATTCCGGAGGAAAGCAGGGCATGAGAAGACCTCCAGCGACAACCAAATTCGCTAACGAATTGGGACGACGAGTCGCATATTCTTATGCCCGCCGACTGACGCGTTCGGACGTCGAGTGGGAGACCGACTTGCCATTGGGCGGGAAAATTATCGCCGCCAACCATCCAACCACGGCTGACCCTTTCCTGATGATGTCGTGGCCGTTCGAGCCGGTTTACATCCTGATCAGCGAAGCAGCTTTCAAGGTGCCGCTGGTAGGTAGCTTCTTGCGCCTCGCGGGTCACATACCCGTTCACGCTGATCGCAGACGCGAAGCGTTTGAGGCTGCATTACACCTGCTAGGCGAGCGCAAGACCGTGGGCATCTTCCCGGAAGGCGCCCTAAGCGAAGACGATGGACGGCTCGTGCCGATGCGCAGCGGAGTGGTCAGGTTGGCTGTAACGGCACGAGTGCCGATTGTCCCGGCTGGCATTGCGCTGGACTGGCATTTCGTCAGCGCGCGGCGGTTGCAGCAATTCGGAGTAACGGAGAAGATGCGATGGTTCTGGCTCGGAGCGTATGAAGTATCCGTAGGGAAACCGTTGGTATTCGAGCATACCGCGGATGATCGCGAGGCGGTCAAATGGTCAATGTATATCCTGACAGAAGAGATCGAGCGACTTGTAGAACGGAGTGCGAAGCGCTTGCTGGATGCGAGCTGGCCTTGGACAACCGCGTATGCGGGAATCCATCGGTGAGAATGTGGCGTCGCGGAGTCCAGCCGCTCATATAATGACGGGCAGAGTCGCAGTGATGCCCGAGAAAGGTAGTATCGAGTGTCCGAACCGATGGCCATCGGCCCCAATGCCGAGCTGGGATACGACTCTGCCCGCCCCCTCCGCCCGCCGTCCTTCGCAGGGCTGAGAGCAGCCGCTGGCTTCCTGCTGACGAGCCTTCCGCTCGGACTCTTCTGGTTCGTCGTGCTCGCTGCGCCGATCTTGCTCGGCATCTTCCTGTCGGCCGTGTGGGTGGTGACGGGCCCCATCCTCGCGTTGGTTTGGTGGAGCGGCAAGCAGCGGCGACAAACGCTCCTCAGCGGGTTGGCTCTGGCCTCCACTCCCCTAACGTTCCTGTCCGCACGCGGCGCGCAGGACGAAAGGCGCCGCATCGCGAGGTGCCTGGGTTATGCGGTACCCTCTCCTTACCGCAGGCTGCCACCAGGGCCGAAGCTCGCTCGCGTCCGGGCCGAGGATCCAGCCGTTTGGCGTGACCTAGCGTATCTGCTATTGCTCCTGCCCATAGGCGCCGCCGAGTTCGCTGGCGTTATCGCCGGATTCGTGTTCCTCTTGGCGACCATAACGCTGCCAGCGTGGCTGTTTGTTGCGTTCCCGGATGGTGCCCCGCTGTGGCTGGAGGTCCGTATAGACACCTTTCCCGAAGCGATAACTGTCGCAGTCGTTGCACTGCCGGTCTCTGCGCTCGCCGGATATCTCCTGATCGCCGGCTTGTCCCAGGCACACATCTCCTTAGGACGGGCACTGTTGGGACCGAGCAGGCGTGCCAGACTCACCGAGCGCGTGGAGGAGTTGACCGAGAGCCGCTCAAGGGTGCTTGCGGTGGCCTTGGCCGAGCGCCGCAGGATCGAGCGCGACTTGCACGACGGCGCGCAACAGAGACTCATCTCCCTGGCAATCGACCTCGGCATGGCGAGGCAGAAGATAGAAAGCGACCCGGAGGCGGCCCGGGCGCTGGTCGAGGAGGCTCACGAGGAAGCAAAACGCGCTTCGGCCGACATACGAGATCTCGTCCGGGGCATCCACCCAGCTGTCCTGAGTGACCGCGGACTCGACGCGGCGATCTCCGCCCTGGCCGACCGCTGCCCTGTGCCGGTAGAGGTGGACGTGGCCCTCGACGAGCGGCCACCCGAGACGGTGGAAACGACGGCGTACTTCGTGGTGGCCGAGGCCTTGGCCAACGTCGCAAAGCACTCCGGAGCTTCGGAGGCACAGGTCAGCGTGTGGCGAGCGCCAGAGGATATGCTGGTGGTCGAGATCGTTGACGACGGTAAAGGCGGCGCAGATCCCGAGGCCGGCACCGGTCTGGCCGGTCTCGCGGACCGGCTCGCCGCACTCGACGGACGGCTCTTCGTAGAGAGTCCGGCCGGTGGTCCCACCCGAGTGGGAGCGGCGCTGCTGCTCGGTGCATTCGATGGAACAGCTCGTAGAACCCCGTGAGTGACTCAAAGATCCCATCGAAAGATCCCCTTCGGGTCGTGATTGCCGAGGACTCCGGCCTCCTGCGTGAGGGTCTAGCGAGGCTCCTCGCCGACGCCGACCTAAAGGTGGTCGCCAAGGTCGGCGACGGACCCGATCTGATCTCCGCCGCCGAAAAGCACCGCCCGGACATCGCCGTGGTGGACGTCAGGATGCCGCCCGGCTACCGCGACGAGGGCCTCCAGGCTGCCATCGAAGCCCGTCGGCGCATACCCGACCTCACAGTGCTCGTGCTCTCCCAGTACGTCGAGGAGCGCTACGGCACCGAGCTGCTCGAGTTGGGGGTAGCGGGCGTCGGTTACTTGCTCAAGGATCGAGTGGCCGATGTCTCTGACTTTGTCGCGGCTGTCCGTGACGTTGCATCGGGCGGGACCGTGCTAGATCCCGAAGTAGTAAGTCAGCTCCTCTCCCGCCGCCGGCGCGACCGACGACTCGCCGTACTTACTCCCCGCGAACGGGAAGTCCTCTCCCTTATCGCCGAGGGCCGCTCCAACCATGCTATCGCCAGAACGCTCTACGTTACCGAGGGCGCGGTCGAGAAGCACGTTAAGAACATCTTCGGTAAGCTCGGGCTTGCCCAGACTGGCGATGATCATCGGCGAGTTCTAGCTGTTCTCACCTACCTGAGTAGCTGCTCATGAAGTTAGTTGCCTACGCTCGCTGCTTATAAGATACCCTAGAAGCGCAAGATCGGGCTCAGTTCACACACCGCTTAGAAGACCTCTCTGTACACGTACCCAGGCGCGGATGCGAAGAGGTTGATACAATACACACAAGCATGCTGGGGTGAAAGTGGAAAGGCTGGTCATGGCTGAGAATCCGGGCAACGGTATACGCCTGGTTCGGATCGAAGATCTGCGGCACTGCCTGATAGCGGCCTTTGCGCGGCTCGAGCTGCCGCGCGAAGATGCCGAACAGGTCACTGAGGTCTTGCTGGACTCGGAAATGCGCGGCCACGAGAACCACGGCGTCCACCTACTTGGCTTCCTAGCCGATGCGTACCGCGGCGGCGGCATGAACCCACGGCCCCGCATCCGGGCGCTGCGGGAGACGGAGGGAGCGCTGCTCCTCGATGGCGATCACAGCCACGTGGTCGGGGCGGCGCGAGCGATGCGCTGGTGCATCGAGCGCGCCCGCGAGCGCAAGGGCATGGCGGTAGCCGGCGTCCGCAACTCTCAGCCCATCGTCCCCGGCTTCTACGCTCGGATGGCAGCGGAGGCCGGGCTGATCGGCTTCGCCTGCGCCAACGGTATCCCGATGGTCGCCCCGCCCGGCGGCCGCACGCCGACCCTTGGCACCAACCCGCTCGCCTACGCCATCCCAGCCGGCCGCCACCCGCCGGTGGTGCTCGACGTGGCCACGACCACCGGTGCGGCGTTCAAGGTCCGGCTCGCGGCTCAGCGCAACCGTCCGGTGCCCGAGGGCATGATTCTAGACCGCGAAGGTCGCCCTACCACCGACCCGAACGAGTTCGTCTGGGGTGGGCTCATGGCACCGCTCGGTTCCCCGGCAGCGCCCCACAAGGGCTTCGGCTTGGCGCTGGTCATCGACGCCCTGACCGGCGTCTTGACCGGGGCTGACTTCGCCCGCGACTTTCCCACCGAGCCCGCAACGGTCGGCAACGCCACCGTCTGGGCGCTCGACATTGAGGCGTTCATGGCGCGCCAGGAGTTCCTGGCTCGGATGGAGGCCCAGATCGACCAGGTCAAGGCCGGCGAGCGGCTAGCAGGGATTGATGAACTGTTAGTTCCGGGCGAACGTGGCCACCGCCGCTATCACGAGCTGAGTGCTCGGGGTACGGTCCCGCTCTCGGGGGCGACCTGGGAAGGGCTCACGAAGGCTTGTTCATCCCTGTCTATCTCACCGCCGTCCGTGCGGCTGAGCCGCAGCGGATAGAACCTACGGTACCTTGAACACGAGACGCTTCGGTGGGGAGTGTATGGAGAGGAGGCGGTAAGCCATGTCCAGGATACGAGCTCTGGAGAAGGCTGCCCTCTCGGAAGCCCCAGGAAGCCCAGGTATCACTAGGCACCTGGCTTTCCAGGGAGAAGGGTTTATGGTAGTTCGCTCGCGCGTTGACCCAAGCGTAATCTGTGGTTGGCATCACCACGGCGACTAAGATATCTACGGATACATCGTCTCGGGTACTGCTCGCTTCGAGAATGGTCCCGGTGGAAGGGACGCCGTCTCCCGCGGTCCGGGAGACTTCTTCTACGTCGCGGCACGTACGGTCCATCGCGATCTCAACCCGTCTGGCACGGAGGGTCAGGAGGTGATCCTGCTTCTCCAAGGGAGTGGTCCGATGGTCGTCAACGTGGAGGGGCCAGACCCGGGCATGAAATTCTCGGAAGTTCGCTCAAGTACTTCCGATACTAGGACATATGCCTCATGCACCTTCATCTCCCTCGTAGTAGAAAAACATCCGTGTAGAAAGGTAAGGGAGGAGTCAGATAGCGTATGCTCACGATCACTCCGGCGGCCAAGCTGCGCTTGCGAGCCATAACAGACGTGGATATCCCTCAAGGATGGGCACTGCGCCTGGATACGCTCAGGATGAGCCACAACGGCGACGCACCTGGCATCGCTATGTGCGTCGGCGAGCCCCAGCAAGACGACCGTCCCGTCGAGCACGAAGGTGAGACGCTGTTGTACGTCTCCGGCTGTGTGGCCGAAGCCTACGCCGGGTTCGTCGTCGACGTCGAAGAGAGCCCCGAGGGCCTACGCTTCGGCGTTGGGCCCCCCGAGGCCGGACACTTCGCCCGCTCCTAGGAGGAGTC
>JARDZQ010000149.1 GCA_029240775.1 Rubrobacteraceae bacterium
GGCCTTAGGCGGGTAGCGCGTCTGGGCGAGGGCTGGCTGGCTTCCGCCTACAACATCACGCCGGAAGCGTTCGCAGCCGCTAGGAGAAGGCTCGCAGAACTACTTCCCGCCGTCGGAAAGGACCCTAACCGGTTCCCCAGCGCCATAGCGACGATGTTCTTCTACGTCACAGAAGAGCGCGTCACATCGGAGCGGATAATTCGGGAGGTGTTGAGTCCAATGCTCAACCGCCCGGAAGATGAGTTGCGAGAGCGTCTCCTAGTGGGTCCCGCCGAGGAGTGCGCGCAGAAGCTCGCGGCCTACCGAGCAGCAGGAGCGAACCGGATCTTCTTGTGGCCGGTGGAGGACGAGCTACGCCAGCTTACGAGCTTTCAAGAGCGAGTCGCACCGTTGGTCCGCAGCTAGACCCGCTCACCCGGAAGCTGTCCTCGTTACACCTCGGGGTTGACAAGGTGGAATCCAGCAACGGGCAAGCAGATAACGGTAGGCCGGCCATGGTCCTCCGCATTCTCGTTCTGTCCCTGGGCTCCTTCGCTGTCGGTACCGGCACCTTCGTGGTGACGGGTGTGCTCAAGGATATAGCCGAAGACCTCTCGATCTCCGTTGCTAGCGCAGGGCTCCTGGTAACCGTGTTCGCCGCGACTTTCGCGGTGGGTTCACCTGTTCTTGTCGTAGCAGCAGGTAACGTTGGGAGGAGACGCCTGCTGGTCGGGGCCCTGGTGCTTTTTGCCCTCGCCAAAGTAGCGGCAGCGCTCGCACCTAGTTTCTCTGTGCTACTTGGAGCGAGGGTAGCCGCCGCGTGTGGTGCGGCTGTCTTCACGCCAGTAGCTTCAGCCGTCGCTACCAGCTTCGCTCCGCCGGAGTTGCGTGGCCGGGCCCTCTCGGTGCGCACGATGGGCGTCAACATCGCATGGTTGGTGGGCGTGCCGTTGGGCACTGTGGTTGGCGGCCATTACGGTTGGCGGACAAGCTTCGTCTTGGTGGCCGTCCTAGCAACGGGCGCAGCGCTGGGTGTAAGGGCGTTGCTCCCGGCTGTCGAGGCTTCTGCACGTGGAGGATTTCCTTCCAACCTGAGGGTAGTAAAGAGTGGCGCCGTTGTCGCTGGCTTGGGTCTTACTATCCTAGCGCTCATGGCTAGCTTCGTCGTGCTTACCTACGTGCGCCCCGTATTGGAGAACCTTACTCACCTCGCTACAGGAGGGGTCGGCTTGATGTTGGCAGTCTTCGGTCTCGCTAGCATCCCTGGTGCGCTCCTTAGCGGCTACGTGGCTGATCGCTGGGGATGCAGGATCAGTATGATAACTGTGCTAGCTGTACTCTCCGTGTCCCTGTTCTCGTTCTCTGTGCTCCCCGCGGCGCAAGCGGGATCTGTATTGACGGTCCTCGGGACAGTAGCGGCCCTAGTAGCTTGGAGCGTGGCCGCGTTCGCATTTCTCCCACTCCAGCAGTACCGTCTGATAGAGGTCGCTCCTGAGGGGCAGAACGCAGCCCTCGCGCTGAACGCTTCGGCCATCCAGGCGGGTCAAGGGATAGGGGCCGGGCTCGGTGCCCTAGCCCTGTATTACGGATCCGTAGAAGTCTTGGGGGGTAGGAGCATTGTGCGCAGCGGGGGCTTTCGCTGCCCTCAGCTTCCGGGGTCGATCTGTACCACTCTGACACTTCACTGACCTGGCGAGAACCGCGCTAAGGTACGTTGGCGATGACACCGGCGCTTGGTAGGTGCCTGGCTGGCTGCTCTTTGTCACGTACTATCCAAATGCAACGACTCTGCGAACCTACCTGCGAAGTGCGGCTGATCGTCCCGATTGGCGGGAAGCCAAGGGCAGGGTAGGCGTGATCACCGTGCGAGGAGCTTCTTGGCACGCTTCCTCCGTCCTCCGAAGGATGGTCCGGAGACGGCCGGGCCCTTTCGTGAGCAAAGTGAGGTTCACCCATCACATCCTTCGGGGCTAGTAGTCCTCATTAACCGTAGTGCATTGAAAATTGGTAGGAGCTTGGAGTCTCGACACGTTGCTTCGGCTCTTTGAAAGGTCGTTTTGAGACGGCTGGAGTTTTTCGTGAGGCGAGAGAGGTAGGTGCATCACCTCCCTTGGGGCAAGGAGCCCTTATTTACCGATCTGCGTGGAAGGAGCCGTCTATGACTTTGGGCTTTCGCTTCACGGCGTTCTCGGAAGCTCTTGCGCCCCCGACGTTATGGTCCCTCGGCCCGATCTTCGTCCCCTAGGGCGTAGGCGATGGCCTCTTCCTGCAGCATGGCTCTCCCCTCCTCGAAGGTATCCTCGAATGCCGCCGCATCCAAGCGGGAGCGCGCGTAGGAGCGGTAAGGCTCGTGCAAGGGGAGTTCGGAGTCGAATATAGGGATCGCTATCTCTTCGCGCAGGGCCTCGGCCGCCCCCCAGAGGAGCGCCGTGCGCTCGGCGTTCCCTCGGGCCGCGGCCCCTCCCGCGAGGCCCTCCAGGCTCTCAGCGAGCATCTTATTGTCTCCCAACTCGCGGCTATATTCGAGCGCCTCCCCGAAGAGCGTCAGCGCCCGCTCGTGGTCGCCGCCGTGCAAGGCCGCCCATGCCAGGTTAGTGAGGGCGTTCGCCACCCCGTGCCTGTTGCCGAGCTTCCGGCAGATCTCTAGGGCTTCTTCGAACATCCCCGAGGCCCGCTGGGAGTCGCCCCCGACCAACGCCGCCCACCCCCCGTTGATGAGGGGATAGGTAGCGCTCCAAGCGTCGCCCGCTTTGCGGGCCAGCGCCAGGGCCTCTTCCCGCAACGCCGCGGCTCTCTCCTGGTCGTCCCGCTCGTGCGCGGTACGCGCGAAAACCTCGAGCGCGGCTCCAAGGCCCCAACGGTCGTCCAGCCGCCGGGATAGCGCCAGGGCCTCTGCGCCGAGCGTCCCCGCGCGCTCGAGATCGCCCCGGAAAAACGCCTTGAACCCCAGGAACGTCAGGGCGCGCGCGGTGCCCGCGTCGTCTCCTAGCATCCGGTAGAGCGCCAAGCTCTCCTCGAGAACCTCACCCGCCCGCCCCAGGTCGCCTTGCGAGGTGGCAAGCCAACCCGCCCCGCGTAGGGCCTTCGCCCTCGACGCCGACCCCGACCGCTCCTCCGCCAGCGCCTCCCCGAGCCACCTTCGCCCCTCGCTCGTATGCCCCCGCACCTCCCAGAAAAACCACAGGGCGCCCGCGATCCTGAGCCCCAGCTCGGCGTCGCCGCCCCCCAGCGACCAGGAGAGCGCGGCCCTCAAGTTGTCGTGCTCTTCTTCGAGCCTCTCGAGCCACTCTAGCTGATCCGCCCCTTCTAGCTCGGGCTCGGCCTCTTCCGCCAGGGCCAAGAAGTACTCGGCGTGGGCGTGCTTGATCTCCTGATCCTCCCCGCTCTCCTCAAGCCTCTCGCGGGCGTACTCGTGGATGGTCTCGAGCATCACGAAGCGCGGCTCTCCCCCCACGCCCTCCTCCTGCCTCAGGAGGCTCTTGTCGACGAGGGACTCGACCCCGTCGAGGGCATCGAGGTCACCTTCTGGGTCGCAGATCTCTTCTATCGCCTCCAGGGTGCGCCCCCCCTCGAAGACCGAGAGCCTCGCGAACAGTGCCCTCTCCTCTTCATCCAGTAGCTCGTGGCTCCAATCTATGGCACCCCTGAGGGTCTGCTGGCGGGTGGGTAGGTCCCTGGCCCCTCCCTTAAGGAGCTTGAGGCGGTTGGCAAGCCTGTGCAGCATTTTCCGTGGGGGAAGGACCTTGACTCGCGCGGCGGCCAGCTCTATCGCGAGGGGCAAGCCGTCGAGCCTCGCGCAGATCTCGGCGACGGCCGGGGCGCACTCGTTGGTGACGGAGAAGTCCGGCTTCACCGCCCTGGCCCGCTCAACGAAGAGCCTCACCGCCTCGTACTGGGTTAGGACTTCGAGCGGCGGCAAAACCCTTGGGTCCGGCAGGGTGAGAGGGGGCACCGGGTACTCTTGCTCCCCGTAGAGTTTCAAGGGTATGCGGCTGGTGGCTAGGACCTTGAGCTTGGGGCAGGCGCCGAGAAGATCCCCAACGAAGGGAGTCCCCTCGAGGACCTGCTCGAAGTTGTCCAGGATTAGTAGGAGCTCTTTCTCGCGCAGGTACGCTTCCAGGCTCTCCTCAAGGGGTTGCTCCCCGACTTCCCTTACCCCAAGGGGCTCAGCTATGGTCGACGGCAAGAGTTCAGGGTCGGTCACGGTGGCGAGGGCGACGAAGAAGACCCCGTCGAAGAATTCCTCTAGGAGGTCGGCACCGGCCTGAAGGGCGAGGCGAGTCTTTCCTATTCCGCCCGGTCCCGTGAGGGTGAGCAGTCTCACCTCCTTGCTCTTCACCCGCTCCGCGATCTCGGACACCTCCCTTTCGCGGCCTACCAGTGGTGTCGGCTGGGCGGTGAGGTTGTTCGGGAGGCTCTCCAGGGTCTTGAGCGGGGGGAACTCGGAAGGCAAGGCAGGCGTCCTGAGCTGGAAGACCCGCTCGGGGCGGAAGAGGTCCTTAAGGTGCCGCTCTCCGAGGTCTTCGAGGCTCGCTCCCGCCGGCAGCTGGTCGCGCACGAGCTCCTGGGTAGGAAGCGAGAGCAAGACCTGCCCACCGTGGGCGGCGGAGAGAAGCCTTGCCACCCTGTTGACCGGAGGTCCGAAGTAGTCGCCGTCCCTCTCTTCGGCGGCGCCCGTGTGCAGCGCCATCCTCACCCGAAGCGGACCCGTCGCTTCCCATTCCTCGCCCGAGAGTGCTCGTTGGACCGCAAGGGCCGTTTCCAGGGCATCGGGGGCGGTCGAGAAGGCACAACAGAAGGCGTCGCCGACGGTCTTGAAGACGTAGCCCCCCCGATCCTGGATGAGGCGCCGTAGGATCTCATCGTGGCGGGCGAGGGCTCTTTGCATTGCCTGCGGGTGGCCTTCCCACATCTTGGTGGAACCCTCTATGTCGGTGAATAGGAAGGTGACTGTGCCTGTTGGCGGGCCGTTCATCGGCTGCGCATCCCCCTTTCCATTCCGGGAAACTATAGCAGCGGAGAGAGCCACTGGCCCCTTATTCACCGAAGTGCCTAGAAGGTGCGTTATGCGAAGTGCACTAGCCTTCAGGCGAGCGCCCCTCGGTCATGTAGTGGCCGCCGGGCGCACAGCGATGGGTTGAGATTCTTCGTCCGGATAACCCTCGATGACATCAGGGACGTTCCGCTAAAACTCGACGGGCTTTGCGACGAGAAAAGGGGCGTGTACGCGGTCAGGTCGAAGCGCTCAGATGCCCTGGAGGACGAACGCGGGTTCACCCTGCCGGGATTTCTGACGAGGCTCTCCATTTTGGATATTCTGATAGCCATAACCGTGATCATCTTCCTCGCCGACTTGGAGCACTAGAGGGTGAATACGGCGACCAAGCAGCCTCTCGGCGACCACTGGCACTCCCACCCCACCGACCAGCTTAGTGACTGGCGAGGCACGCTCACTCTCGACAGGACGGAACACGAAAGGCCCCGCTACTACCTGATCAAGCAGGCCGACCCCTACGGTCGCGGGGATCCGAG
>JARDZQ010000150.1 GCA_029240775.1 Rubrobacteraceae bacterium
CTCGGGATCGCCGGGGACCGCCAGGAAAGCGTTGGTGGCGTCGTCTGCGATGGGGACTTTGCGGGCGAGCTCGAGACCCACTTTGTTGGTGTAGAAATCGATGCTCCTCTCCAGGTCGAGGACCCGGTAGCAGGTGTGGACGTATTGCACGCAGGCTTCGCCAGCGTCTCAGCACGCTACGCCCTTTTAGGGCTTCGCGTTCAGCACGCCCGCTGCCCGGACTCTCAGCTTATCGCCTCTGGCAGAAGCTCTACCTCGCAAGCCGAAACGCTTCCCCCCGGCATACTCTCAAAAGCGCCGACCTCCCGCCATCCACGAGCGGGCTGACTAGCCGCCTGAAAGGCGGCGTGCTGATAAGCTTCCCTTATGGAGCAGGTCACAGGCAGACTGCCGGAGAGCCCGGCCCGGAGGGCCGCAAGGATCGCGCGCGTCGGGGCCCGCTACGGTTTCGGGTTCGCCTTCGGGAGCCGGTTCGTCCCCCGCCGCAGGGAGGACCCCGGGGCGGTTGGTGCGAGGCTGCGCCTCTCGTTCGAGGAGCTCGGACCGACTTTCGCCGAGCTGGGGCGCTTTCTCTCGGCCCGCAGGGATCTACTACCGCCGGAGGTGACGACCGAGCTGGACAGGATCCGGATTGCCGCGAAGCCTCTTCCCTTCCCGGAGACGCGGGCGCGCATCGAGCAGGAGCTGGGCAACACTCTCGAGCGCCTGTTCCCCAGGTTCGAGGAGATACCCACGCGGGTAGGTGCCTTTACGCAGGCGCACCGGGCGGTGCTGCCCGGCGAGCGGCTGGCGCTCGTCGTCGTGTCCCGCACGGGGGTGCGCCGGGACCTGCTCGCGATGCGCCCGATGGCAGACCTCACGCGCCGCAGGCTCTCAGGCCGACTGCCGCTCAACCCGACAGAGGCCGTGTCCGAGTTCGCAGCTCACGTCACGCACCGCAGGGACATGTTCTTCGCCGCCCAGACCGCGCGGCGCTTGCGGGAGCTGAAAGACCTCCGGCTGCGGGTGCCGGAGGTCTACCGAGACTACTCCACGGGCCGCTGCGTGACCTTCGAGACGCCGGCCGACCCCGCGCCGCTTGAACAATACCGGGAGGTCTCGGAGGCGCTCGTGCGGCTGGCTCTGGCCGAGGGCATCTTCCTCGCCGACCTGGCGCCGGAGCGTTTCGCGGCCGATTCCCTCGGCGAGCTCTGGCTCTCCGACCCCACCGAGGCGTTCGTGCTCGACCCGGAGAGGTTGCGGGGCCTGGCCGAGGTCCTGGCTGCGGTGCGGCGCGGGGACGTGGATGGGATCTCGCGCTCCCTCCCACTCGCCGGGAGCTTGGTGCCCCGCGACGACTCCATCCTCAGGCGCGAGCTACGCGAGACTCTAGGCTCACTGGGCGGACCGTTGTGGCGCGAGCACTGGCTGCGGGAGGTCAGAGACGCGGGGCTCGAGACCGCCCGCAGAGGAGGGGCCACGCTGCACGTCGAGGTCGCCCAGATGATGCGTTCCCTCGTGGAGGCAGAGGGCCTCGGGGGCCGCACGGAGATAGAGGCGGCGGCTGAGGCTGCCGAAGCGCTCGTCACGCGCCACAGAGACCCGATCTACGTCGCAGCCCGCACGGCCCGCCGGCTCGCCCAGCCAGACACCTTCACCGACTACCCGCGCCAGCTCCACGCGCTCCTCGACGAGCTCAAGGACGGTGAGATCGAGGTCCGCTTCCGCCACGCCGGGCTCGACGAGCTGATCTCCAAGGTCGACATCCTCGCCAACCGCCTCGTCTTCGGCCTCCTCATAGCAGCCCTCATCCTCGGCTCCTCGATGCTGGGCATCTTCGTCGAAGGCGGAGCCCAGCTCCTCGGCCTGAGCGTCTTCGGCCTGATCGGGTTCGTCTTCGCGGCCATACTTGGCCTCCGGCTCCTCTTCGCGATAATCCGCTCTGGCCGGTTGTAGGCGGCCAGAGCGTCGGCACGCTGGCTTCGCGAGCTTCAAGCACGCCGCCTGGAACAGGCGGCTAGTCAGCCATCATCCGGGCCCCGGATGGTGTGAGGTTGACCCCTTTGAGAAAATATCCAAGAGAAAGGCGTTGCGGCTTACGCGGCATAGCCTCTGCCAGACGCGATACGCTGAGAGGCCCGCGCAGCGGGCGCGCTGACAAGCTGGCGAAGCCAGCGTGCTAGCGAGCGACGAAGGAGCGAGCGTGGAAGAACAGATGAGGTCCGAGATCCTCAAGACGATCCCCTATGGCTTCTACATAACCGGCGTGGTGGGCAGCGACGGCGAGGTCAACGGCTTTACGACCTGCTGGGTCTCGCAGGTCTCTTTCGACCCTCAGCAGCTGATCGTCGCGGTGCGCAAGGACCAGCACACGCACGACCTGCTCGAGGACTCCGGTGTCTTCTCGCTGAACTTCCTGGACACCGAGCAGGAAGAGCTGGCCCGCAGGTTCACCGAGCCGCTGCAGCACGAGAACGGGCAGGTAGGCGGCTCAGCCTATACCACCGGGGAGACCGGAGCACCGCTCTTCGAAGAGGCCTTCGCTCACCTGGAATGCCGGGTGGCAGGCAAGATGGAGGCCGGCGACCATACCGTCTACCTCGGTGACGTCGTCGCAGCCAGCCTCAAGCGGCCCGCCGACATACTCACCGATCTCGACACCCCGATGGAGTACGGGGGCTGACCGCCACCCTCCCGAACATCTCCCATCGCGAGAAGCAGGCCGGCGAATGGTACGGAGAGGTAAACCGCCAGCCCGCTCCCCCTTCTCTTACGCGCCAGCAGAGATCGGGTCGCAGAAGCGACAACAAGAAAGCCGGACCGCCCAGGAGGGGGAATCAGGCCGGTCCGGCTAAGATACTGATCATCCCTTACCCCCCGGGCGCCAGGATCAAACATCCGGCCCTCTAGAGGCGTTAGGCCTGGGCTTCGGGCGGCGGGGCCTCCTCCTGGGTGACAGCCGCCGCCTCCTCCCGCGCCAGCGCCGCCGCGGTCCGCAGCCCCGTCGCGCGGCTCGCAGCGGCGTGCCCCGCCGACCGGCTCCCGTGTTCCAGGGCGTAGGCGCGGGCTTCGAGGCGCTCGGCGATCCTCTCCGCAAACTCCTCGTGCGTCATGGTCACCCCCCTTCGGCGCTCCCAGACAACAGTAAGCCGCCCGACAGCGCTCCGCAGCTTTCCGTGTCGGCCCGAGAGACCGGGCCTCGGACGCTGAGCTTAACGTCCCCACACCTCGATTCAAGGTCAGCGCGGCACGAAGGGGTGATGCAGTTTACGAGTGGAGCGGGATAAAGCCCTCAGAGCGAGAACGAGAAGGATGGAGCAGCCGGAAGCGAACCGGCTGGCTGGTCAGACGGCCTCCTTGCCGACCCGCAACATCTCCCGCACGCGACGGCCATCGCGGTGGCCCCGATAATAGGCGAGGCGGTCCAGGTACTCGGTCCATATGTCCAGATTGGCGTTGCTCACGAAAGTCTCCGGCGGCCCGAAACGACCGTCCTCCCAGCCGCTCCGGTAAGCCGAATCCTCCCGACGAATCTCCGCCATCCCAGAGGCTTCCTCTCGGATCATCGTCGCACCTCCCGCATACTCTTGCGCCTCCCCGTATGTAAGCACAACGATTTCGCAAATGGAAGTCTTTTCTTAACGAAATTGAACAAAAGTTCCATGACCGCCATATCTGGTGGTCTCCGCGCATGATACACCTGATACTTAGTAGGTTCTCGGGGGTTCTAAAGCGGTTTTCGGAATCATTGAGCTTACGAAAACCGCTTTAGGCGGGATTACGGGGGCGGAAGAGACCGAAGGAGGAGGTATAGCCGTGCAGGAAGGTGGCACCACCGACGGGGCCGATCTCTCCGTTACAGAAGAAGCCGGCCACGGGCACGTCGCCGAGGTGTGCGCGGAAGACGGTCGTGTCGAAGTTGGGGCGTCCGTAGAGGCCCTCTCCACGTCCGAGGCAGGAGAAAAGGAGGGCTCCGGAGAGGTTCTCGGTGTCGGGCGAGGCTTTCTCGTAGCCTTTCAGCACGGCGTGAAGGTCCTCGGCGGAGGTCTCGGCATCGCGGACGTGGAAGCGGACGCGCATCCCCTCCTGCAGGTGTTCGCCGACGGCCACGGCGCCGCGGTGCGGATCCACGCCGATGAGGTTCCGGATCAGGAAGTCCCCGACGCGCGGCTCCTCGCGGAACTCGTCCATGAGAACGCCGACGAAGAGGGCAGTGCCCGCGAGATAACGGTCGCGCTCGTCGAGGCTGGCGAAGAGCTCCTGCAGAACTTCCAGGGCCGGTCTGCCATCGAGCTCGTAGAGGAGGTTCCCGTCGCAGCCGGTGACCCGCATCAGGTCGCCTATGGGGCGGCAGCCCTGGGCGACGACGGTGTCGAGGGCGACGTTGCCGCTCAGGGCGACGCCGACCGCGCCGTTGGAGACCACCTCCCCGTCCAAAAACAGGGTGTTGAGGCCGGGCGAGGCACCACCGCTGGCGAGGCCCCCGATCTTCGAGGAGGCCGGGAAGGCGTAGTCTAGGCCGGCGAGCAGGGCCTCCGCGCGGACGGAGAAGGGATCGGCGAGGAGCACGAACTGCGGCTCTTCACGCGCGCTCACGCCGACGAGGCGCTCCCAGGCGTCCGGCGGACCGTCGAGGTCGGGAAGTGGACCCTCCACGCGGAACGGCGTCAGGCGTACGTCAGGGAGCCGCGCGGCGACGAGGGTGATGGCCGGCGCGCGCTCGATCTCCTCGCCGCCCCCGATCACACCGCCTCCCGAACACCCGAGGAAAGTTCCCGGCTCCAGGTAGCTGTCCACGAGCCCGTAGAAGCGCGGGTAGTAGTCCGCGAAGTGCGGGGTCACGAACGCCAGCGCCAGAGAGACCGGACCGGGTCCGAGGCGTCTGGCGACGCCCTCGGCGCACTCGAGTACGACCTCCTCGAAAGAGGTCTTGCGCGATATGGTCGTCGCCCACTTCATAGTGCCACTCGTCCCAGTTTATACCCCTGGGGAGCCAGATGTCGCCTTTCTGGAGCGTAGCTGGGCACGGCGGTAGAGCAGGTACAAGAAGAGCGCCGCCCCGAGCAAGGCAGGGAACGCGAGACCCGAGAGAGCGCAGACCCCGATCCAGAATGCCAGAGCCAGGACCGCGCTGTCGAGGAGGCCGGGCGGCGGCGCGGCGCGCCACCGGCCCGCGGAGAGGAGCAGGGCGACGGCCAGCGTGCCGGAGAGGAGCCAGCCGGCGTAGTTGCTCAGGGGCACCCCGTAGTAAGGGCCGCCTTCGGGCCAAACCCAGAAGCCCAGGAAAGCGGCACCCGGGTCGAGGACGCCGTCCATCAGGGTCAGGAGCACAGCCGAGCGCACAACCCAGAGCCAGCGGCTGTGGGATCCGGGGCTCCACGCGGCGGCGACGGCGCCGATCACGAGCGGCGCGTAGGAGACAGGCAGAAGGAAAGGGACGAGACCGAAGATCCTGCCTCCCAGCGCCTCGCCGTAGTAGAAGGAACCGTAGGGGAAGCCGGTGAGGACTCCGATCGTCTCTA
>JARDZQ010000151.1 GCA_029240775.1 Rubrobacteraceae bacterium
TCGAGTTCGCCGGCTTGAAGGAGTTGTCGGACGCGAGTGGGCGTCACGCGCAGCACTCGCGCGGCTTGAGTGGGGCTATAGTAGTAGTCGCTGCTGCGCTGTTTCTTAGCCATCAGGATCGCTCCTCGGATCGCCGCGCCCTGAAGCTCCCCGATTTACGCACGCCCCAACGGCGTTTCTTGGGTGCCTTCGGCACTCTTGTGGACGGAGGCGTCCGCCTCCGCGCCGCCAGGGACTTCCGAGTGCCCCGGAGAACAACGCGTCGACCTTGTGGGCCCTTTAGAATCGTTCTCGGACAACGCAGAGAACCGCCCTTCGCGGCTCGCAAGCCACTCCGCCAGTTCGACGCCGCCCACGAGCCGCACCCCAGTGGTCTCGGCCAGCTTGAGAGCCTTCCGGGTGAACTCGCTCGTGGTGATCAGCCACGCCTCGTCGGTGGCGTAATGGATCCTCCCGATGAACAACGCGTAGACGGAGCGGTCGCCCACCGGCGCCTTCCAACGCTTGAGCTGCACCGCTACCTTGCGGCTCGTCGTCTCGAGCAGGAGGTCGACGTCGTGGAAACTCGACTGCGGGACGGGTCGTACGGTGTAGCCGAGCTCGCGGAGTAGCCCGCTCACCTGGGCCTCGAACTCTGCGGCGTTCATCCCCTCGAACCTCGCAGGGACGCCGGGCGATCTCCTCAGGTTAGCCGCGAGCCTCAAGCGAACCTCGCCCGTCGCCGAACGCCGGGACCTCAAGAACAACACGAGTAGCAGCGCCGCACCCACCGCGCCGAGGACTGTTAGTAGCGGCCAGCTTTGCATGTCCCCTACTCCCCTCCCGAGCGCCTTCTCCACCACGACGTGCCGCGTCGTTCCGAGATCGCCGCCCCTCCCTCCACGGTCGCAACAGCCTCCCCGTCAGTATCCGGGAGCTCGGTAGGCGGGTCCCCAAGTTTTGGCACGCGGGCGCTTAGGGCAACGTTGAGCTGCGTGAGCTGCGTGATGATCGTGTCCCCTCGCCGCCTGGCCTCCCGCTCTTCCTTAAGTTGATCTTGAAGGATGCGGATCGTCTCGTCTTTGGCCTCCATGATCTCCCGAGCGTCGTCGGTTGGTTCGTACCTGGACGGGTCTCCGTACAGACCTGGAGGCACGTCGACGTCCTCGTCCCGGACCGCCTCGGTGCTGTCCAGGTACACGTAGAGCCGACCATCAGTGCCCTTTTCGAAGCGCATCTTTCCCCTGCGGACGCGCTTCCTGACGGATTCTTCCTTGATACCGAGGATGCGCGCGGCTACCTCGACCGTCATCTTGGCCACTACCCCCTTTTCCCCAGAGGCGTCCACGTACCGTCCTCCCACGATCCTGTGGCCTATCAGCCCTCGCGTCCAGGACATCGTACCCGCTTGTTGAAAGGCCCGCCTCGGGGCACCACATGTGGGGCGTGCGTGCCCGCGGAAGGGAAAATGTGGTGCTCATTGGCGATAAACCTATAGTTGAAGTACAGGTAGAAAACGGTCGATCTTGTGCGTCTGAACCGAACGTGTAGGGTGAAGTGATGGGCGATGCAGGAGGGATCCTTCGCGAGCGGGTGGTGGAAACCTCTCGAAAGGATGCGGTAGCTCGCCCACACGGATAGCGCTTTGCCGCCGTGGACGCAGAGCAGACCCGAAGGAGGTCAGGAGATTGAGACCCTTACGTGTACTACTCGCGCTCGGCACGGCCGGCGGCTTCGCGGCGGCGCTCGACCCTGGCTCAAATGGCGCGAGGTGCGCCAGCCTAGCAGTCGCGCTTGGGGCCGTGGCTGTCTATGCCCGAATGGTCGTCTAGCCTCGCCGCCTTCTAGGATAGTCCTTGCGCCTGGCAGCCAACTACGTCCACCCCTTCGAGAGCCCGAGCGGGATACGCTCGCGCTGCCGAATCCGCGTCTACCTTCCCGAACAGGAGCAGGACGCGCCAGTAGTGATCTGCTCGGAGCTGCTAGAGAACCCCGGCATCCCCATCACCGGGGCGGCCGAGAACATCGCCGCCGAGGTCATCAGGGCCCATTGGCTCGTGGACCCGGTGTGGATCGAGTACCATCCCCAGGAGACGACCGCGGCCGGGGTGGAGTCCTTCGAGCTGGTCGTCTTCTCAGACCACAAGATAAGGGAGGCGGTGCGCAACACCGGATCCAGGATCGAGATCGGTGAGCCGACGTGGAAGGCTATAGACCGTAGAGTTGTGGAGGTGCTTGTGGGGCAACCCGTCGACTAAGCACATCCAGCATGACGGCACCGGCAGTGGAGTTGACTACCATCTCACCTTGGGTGGCGGCTTCTGCGAAGATGTCTAGCTTAACCTCAGGGTGCTCCTCATGCCAACCGCTAAACGGAGGGTTGCCGTAACGGTCCTATTGGCCTGTGCACCCCCCGGCGTGTTGTGCAAGCGGAGGAGGATCCTCTGCTTCGCCGGGGGGCTTTATGGGATTATGGGGGCGGCGACGTTAAGGGGTGGTGACGTTCGTGTACCGGTTCGGTTACAGCGCCGATTTTGCTAACGTGATCTCCAATGAGTAACCTACTCAAGCAACGGGAGAAGTGGAAGAAGAAACGGGCGGGGTAGGGACCTTATGCCGGGGCCGAAACAACCTTCGTTCGAAGTCCCAGCCTTCTACTAGCCTAGGGGCCTCTCGAACAAGCGAACCCACTGCGCTTGTAGAATGAGAACTTATGGAAGGGCTCCTGGCAACGCCACGGGTGCTGGAGATCGGCTTCGACCTGCTCAGCGCCGCTGCCGGCCTCTTCGTGGTCGCCATGGCGCTGCGCGCGGCCTCCGCCTTTACCCTATCGCGCACCGGCAAGCCATGCGGGTCCTGGCCGCCGCTGCCGCGGTAGTCGTGGCCTCCGAGTTCATTGGGATAGCCGCGGCGCTGAGAGGACCGAGCACGTTCACCGATGCCGCCGAGGAACTCGCGGAGCTGGTCGCCATCCTGGCCGCCGCTGCCGTGCTGCACTACCTGGGTCGGGCCGAGCGAGATGAGGTCTCCTCCTTAAAACGCTCGGCGGAAGTCGACAAGCTCACAGGCCTGAGCACCCGCTCCTTCTTCGAGCGGGCAGCGGCACGCAGGATCGAACAAGCCAAGGACAACGGCACCCCGATAGCCTGCGTAGTGCTCGATGTGGACGACTTCAAGTCTTACAACGACAGCCACGGGCACGGCGCCGGGGACGAAATACTCCGGTGCGTGGCACGGGCGATGAGCGAGTCGGCCAGGGTAGACGACCTGGTGGTGCGCTACGGGGGCGAGGAGTTCGTCTTATTACTAATCGGCGATGTGGAACGTGCAAGAGAGGTCGCCGAGCGCATGCGAAGGACCGTTCAGAAGAAGTGCGTGCCGGAACGCGAAGGCACGCTGGAGCGCCCGGTCACGGTGTCGCTAGGGGTCGCTCCCCTCACAGAAGAGATCAGGAGCTTAGAACGTTTAATTGCGATAGCCGACGCTGAGATGTACCGGGCCAAGAAGACGGGCAAGAACAAGGTATCGGTCTTCGTTCAAGATGGCTGAATATTAACTCGTGGGCATATAAGGGTCACTAGGCTCGCAACGGTATCACTGCCTGTCCAGCTGGCGGTGCGGATCGATCCATATCCGTCGGTTCAAGGAGGACGTCAAGGACGATAATAGGACTCACCGCTTAGAAGATAAGCGTCCACCCCTCGCGCTGCGCCTCACGCTCGGTGTACGACACTCCATCAACCTTCAGCCCTCGATCGTCTAACAGGGTGATAATGCCACCCTTGTTGCCCAACTGTACGGGGGGCTGAACAGGGACCGTCAGGGTGACACCTGCTGCAATCATTCCGGCTAGGGATTGCTTGTTCTTGAACCTGTCCGCGATCTCCCACCCGGCGAGCTGTACCGGCTCGGGCGAGGCGTTTAGCAGCGTGATAGTCTCGGGCTCAGGAGCGGGACCGATCGGGTTAACCAGCGCTCCCACGATGCGCACAACGCGATCGGGCTCGGCCGGGCCGGGCACGGGTCCTGGTTCCGTGATGGCGTGGCCGGTACTGTCGTCGGTATGCCAGGATTGCGACTGGAACGCGAGGAAGATAGCCACCCATTGATCGGTTGAGGGGAAGTTGAAGACTAGTGCGCCGTCCTGCCATACCCCGTCGTCCCGCGCGAACTGCGGGTGGTTGCCCTGGTTCATGTGGATGTCATGGATGCCGTTGCCTGGGAGGAAGCCGAAGATCTTGTCTTGCTTGTCTTGCTCCGGCCCCCAGCGTTCGCCGAAGGCGTACACCTCGGAGCCGTGCTCCTGCCTAGCTCTCGCGACGTAATGCTCGACCCGGTCACTGAGGTCATTTTCCGGGCCGGGCAGGTTGTGCGGTAACGGCCGCAGTTGCAGCCGGTCAAAGAGATTGCCTCGGATAAAGTCGAGCGCCAGGCTACCTGGCTCGCGCTGCAGCTGCGTGAAGCCGTGTGGTAATGCGGGTAGACCAGCGGTGAGCGGGTGCAGGAAGCGATCGTCGACGAGGAAGAGCAGTTCCGACGGGCTCAGCTGCGACTTGACATTGACGGCGACGCGGTAGCTTGTGCTCTCAGCGCGGACATGCACCTGGTAGTGGGGGGTGTCGGGGTCATCTTCACGCCGCGCGTCGACAACGCTGCCCTTCAGCACCCCGTAGCGTTCCAGTGGCATAGAGCTATTCCTCCTTGACTAATCCAGCGCTCCGCAAGTCGCGGGGCGCGAGAGCAGCGGATCCGTCTCCTTCAGCCAGCCGCATCGATCACCGTCTAACTTTTCCTGCTTCAATCTCGACCTTTCTAGCTCGTCCCGCTCGGCTCTGTACTTCCCTTTTCAGCTGCCTTCATATCGAACCTGATAGCGATGAATCTACGATGAATCAGGGGTCAACCTGAGCGATAGCTCGAGCCGAGCTTAGCGCTGCTCCTGTCTTAACAAGTCAGTTTGGTCGGCGAATCTGCAACTTCTTAGGTAGGAAGTCTCACGTAGTCATAAATTGCATGAGCTAGGGCTCCCGGCATGATTCGCTTGTCGGGCACGAAAGTCGAGAGACTAACCGACCGTCTCAACGCCCCGGTCCAAGGTAGTGGAGCTGATGGTCTGAAGCTGGCTCTGGCCCTCTTGTGGGAGCGTAGGGGCAAGCGTCCTGGAGCTGTGCCGGTACTCGTCTGTCACGATGAGGTGGTCGTCGAGTGCGCCGCGGAACAGGCAGCTGACGCAAAGGCCTGGCTAAAGAAGGCGATGATTGAAGGGTGGGAGGCAGTTTTGAACGGCACAGACGAGGGACACATACCAGTACAAAGCCCACACCCCCCTACTCTTGTTATTCCTCTTCGGGGTCGCCGAGACGGGCGATCCCAAGGTCGTGCTTCAGCATCCCCGTGAAGACCAAGCCATCGAGCTTCCGGCCGTCGATAAACACCTCGCGCGGGTTCTTATGCTGCATGGTGTAGAGGAGCTCCAGGTGGCTGACCTTCCGGATCGAGACCGCGACCGGGTACGCTG
>JARDZQ010000152.1 GCA_029240775.1 Rubrobacteraceae bacterium
TATCTCAGAGGAGAACCCCTTGGCCGCCTTCACGAACTGCGCTGCCGGCCTGGCGTGCAAGCCCTCCTCCGGGCCCACCTTCGTCTCCCTCTCCGCCACGAACCGCTCCTCCGTTCGCTCGTCTCTCACAGCAGGAGCTCCCAGTCCAGGAGCGCATCCTGGAGGTCCTGCAGGAACCGGGCGCCGTCGGCACCGTCGGCGACCCGGTGATCCACCGACAGCGTAACCGATATGACGCGCCGGGGGACCCACTCGCCGTTGCGCCACTCCGGGACCGTCCTGACACGCCCGACGGCCAGGATCGCTGCCTCCGGGGTATTGATGATGGCGTCGAAGGAGTCGATGCCCATCATCCCGAGGTTGGATATCGTGAAGGTGCCACCCGAGAGCTCCTCCGGCGCCAGCCTGTGATCCCGCGCTCGTTGCACGAGGTCCTTGACCCCGGGGACGAGCTCCCGCAGCGTGAGCGCGTCCGCCTTGAGCAAGACGGGGACGACGAGCCCCTCGTCCGTGGCTACGGCGACACGCACGTTCACGTCGTCGTGGACCTCGAGCTCGCCGTCTACGTAGCGACCGTTGAGGCGCGGGTGACTCTTGAGCGTGCGCGAGACCGCGAGAACCAGTAGCTCTGTTAGCGAGGGCGCGGGGTCCATCCTTGTTCCGAGGCGTTCCACGAGCTCCACGAGGCGGTCGGCCTCCAGGTCCCTCGTAAGGTAGAAGTGGGGGACCTCGGAGAAGCTCCTGGCCGTGCGCTCGGCCCCGAGACGCCTGATGCGCGAGAGCGGCTCGCGACGCGGCGCGTCGATGCCCGCGGGCTCCTCGGGCGGCGCGGCGAACTCCATCTCCAGAACGTCGGAGAGGTAGACCCTGCCGTGGGGGCCAGATCCGGCTACGTCCTCGATGGAGACGCCCATCTGGGCGGCTGCCCGCCGGGCCGCGGGTGAGGCACGGACCTTGCGGCCGTTCTCCGAGTCGGCGGGGGCAGGCTGGCTCTGCGGGACCTCACGCCGCGTAGCCGCCTCCTGCTCGGCGGCGGCATTCGCGGGGGCTTCCTGTTCGGGGATCTCCTCTCCGGGTGCGGTGACGTAGGCCAGGGTGGCTCCGACGGGGAGGGTCTCGCCCTCCTCGCCGCGGATGGCGCGGATAGCACCGTCAGCCGGAGCCTCTATCTCGAAGGAGGTCTTGTCCGTGTCTATCTCGAGGATGGGGTCGCCCTTCTTTACCTCGGCGCCCTCCTCGACCAGCCAGCGCACGATCGTAGCCTCCTCCATGTCCATCCCTAGAGTAGGAACTTTGAGCTCGGTGGCCATCAAGCATACACCCCTACGCGGGCGTCGAGGAGGGACTGGACCGCGTCTACTACCTTCTCCGGCGTAGGACGGATGTAGGTCTCCAGGCTTCTGTTATAGGGGATGGGGACGTCGGCGGCCGCCACGCGGGCTGGTGCGCGGTCCAGGGCGTAGAAGCTCTCGCCCTCGACGATCCTCGAGATCACCTCGGCGCCCCAGCCGGCGGTCTTGACGTCCTCCTCGACGACGACCAGCCTGCCCGTCTTCTCGACGGAGCGGGCGATCGAGCCGTGGTCCATGGGGGAGAGGGTTCGCAGGTCGACGACCTCGGCCTCGACGCCTTTCCCGGAGAGCGCATCCGCCGCTTCCAGGGCGTAGTGGTGCATCAGGCCGGCCGTGGCTATGGTGACGTCCTCGCCCTCGCGGCTCACCCTGGCCTCGCCGATCGGGACGCGGTAAGGTTCATCCGGCACCTCCTCTTTCCTGTTGTACAGAAGCTTGTGTTCGTAGAAGAGGACCGTGTTCTGGTCGTCTATGGCCGAGAGGAGGAGACCCTTCGCGTCGTAAGGGGTGGAGGGCATAACCACCTTGAGGCCTGGGACGTGAACGAACCAGGCCTCTAGACTCTGGGAGTGCTGGGCTGCGGCGCCCGTCCCTGCCCCTCCTGGGGTCCGCACGACCATCGGGACGCTGCCCTCGCCGCCGAACATGTACCGGATCTTGGCCGCCTGGTTGACAAGCTGGTCCATGCAGTGGGTTATGAAGTCGGAGAACTGGAGCTCGGCTATGGGACGCATCCCCATGAGGGCTGCGCCGGTACAGAGCCCCACGTACCCGGCCTCGGAGATCGGGGTGTCGACCACGCGGTCTTCGCCGAACTCCTCGACCATGCCCCGGCTCACGCCGAAGGCGCCGCCGTAGACGCCTACGTCCTCGCCCATTAGGAAGACCTCGGGGTCGTTGCGCATCGCCCCGACCATCGCCTCGCGGACGGCCTCGCGGTATGTGATCTCACGGCTAGCGGAGCTAGGCATAGACGTCCTCCAGGGCCGATTCGGGCTTGGGATCCGGCTGGTTCTGCGCCTTCTCGAAGGCCTCCTCGATCCGTCTCTTGCTCTGCTCTTCGAGGGTGCGCCACTCTTCCTCTTTGAGCAGGCCCTCTTCTTCGAGCTTCACGGCGAAGCGCTGGATGGGGTCCCGCTTGCGCCACATGGCTATCTCCTCGCGCGTCCTGTAGAGGTTCGCGTCGCTCTTGGAGTGGCCGAGGTAACGGTAGGTTATCGCCTCCAGGAGCGTGGGACCCTCTCCGGCGCGGGCTCGCTCGAGGGCCTCGGCGGCGGCGTCGTGTACCTCATCGAGCTCGGCCCCGCTGACCGTGACGCCCGGCATGCCGTAGGCGGTAGCCCTATCTGAGATGTTCTCGACGGCGGTCGCCTTCTTGACGCTCATGGACATCCCGTACTGGTTGTTCTCGCACAGGAAGACGACGGGCAGCTTCCAGATCGCCGCCAGGTTCAGTGACTCGTGGAAGATCCCCTCGTTCGCAGCTCCCTCGCCGAAGAAGCAGAGCACCGCGTGGTCCTGACCGCGGTGCTTGAAGGCCCAGCCCGCGCCGCAGGCTATGCCCATGCTCCCGCCGACGATCCCGTTGGCGCCGAGCATCCCGGCCCGCACGTCGGCGATGTGCATCGAACCGCCCTTGCCGTGGCAGTAGCCGGTGGCCTGGCCCAGGAGCTCTGCGGCCATGCGGTCCACGTCGAGACCGAAGGCTATGGCGTGCCCGTGGCCGCGGTGGGTGGAGGTGATCACATCCCCCTCCCGGAGAGCGGCTATGGCCCCGATGGCGACGGATTCCTGCCCGACGTAGAAGTGCGCCGTCCCGTGGACCTTGCCCTCGGCGTAGAGGTCGTTGACCTTCTCGTCGAAGGTGCGGCTGAGGAGCATTTTCTTTAGTAGCTCCACGCGGTTGCCGTTATCCTGCAACTTTGGACTCCTTCGTAGTCTGGACTTCCAACAACGACTGGGCCAGCTCTTTGTCGCAGACCAGCGCCTTGACGAAGCCGCCCCTCGCGACGGCGGCAACGCCTGGCGCCTTCTCGGCGCCGGTGGCGATGCCGATGGTCCTCTCGATAGCCAGCAGCTCGTCGGGGGTGAGGCCGACGATCCGCTCGGAGAGCTCCGGATAGCGTGGCTTCCCCTCAGCGTCCAGGAAGTGGCAGCAGACGTCGCCCACGATGCCGCGCTCCCTGAGCCCGAGAAACTCCTCCAGCGTGAAGTACCCCGCCTCGACCATCGTCGATGTGGAGAGTATCCCCCCGATGCCGACGATGGCTACGTCGCAGTCCGCGCCCTCAGCGAGGGTATCGCCTATGCCGGGCAGGGCCACGAGCTCGGACCGGCTGGACGACGACCGGGCGATAGCCGGCGCCGCAAGGGGCAAGTGCTCCGCGCCCAGCTTCTCCGCGAGGTCCGCGCAGACCTCGTTGGAGTGTAGCCGGGTGTGGGCATTGCCCATGCCGCCTACGAGCGGCACAACCTTCTTGCAGCGGAAGGACCTTACGGGCGTCGCGTCGGCGAGCGCGCGCATCGAGAGCCCCCAGGAGACCCCGAGCACTGTCTGCTGGGTACAGACCCGAGCGAGGAGCGCCGCGCCCGCGCGTCCTGCGGAGAGCTCGGTGGTCTCGCGGTCGTCGCTCGTAGAGACCACGACCGTCTCGCGCAGCCCGTAACGGTCCTCGATGGCTATCTCGAGGGGCACGAGGTCGTCGGCTGGCTCGGCGATCTCTATCTTCACCAGGCCCCGCTCTTTGCCCTCGGCGAGTAGCTTCGAGACCTTCGGGCGGGAGAAGCCCATGCGGGCTCCGACCTCGGCCTGAGTGAGGTCGTACTCGTAGTAGAGGTGGAGGGCCTTCAGGATAACGTGGTCCGCCTCCGAGAGGGTGCGCTGATCTACGGGGTAGCGCGTGGTCATCCCGTTAGCTCACTCCTCGAGCGCCGCTTCCTGGAGGCGGCGCAGGTTGACGACGAACGAGTCCTCCCCCAGCTCCACACCCGCCCGCGATATGACCTCACCTTTCTCTAGGGGCCGTGTGGTGCGCGCTCCGGCTGCGAGGCCCAGCGGGAGCATCTCTCTGGCCGCCGAGTACGGGTAGAGCCCACCGTAGTAGTCAGCCGAGCCGATGCCGCCGAGCTTCTCCCCGGCGGCGAGGTCCCGCTTCGCTACGGCCACGACCTCGGCTACGGGCCTGTCCTGGGAGATTATGGTGGGCTCGCCGTAGATCGCGGCGCGCGCAACGGAGATGGGGGTCTCCAGGCTCGTGAGGTGATACGGCCTGTAGAATACGTGGTTTGGTCCCGCGCCCATCCCCAGATACTCCATGGTCTCCCGCACCGGCTCGGCGCCGGAACGCACGATCACGAACACCCCGGGGGCAACCCCGCGCACGTAGTCCACGACGCCGTAGGAAGAGAGGATGCCGCCCTCGCCTTTGAGGCTGAAGAGAGAGCCCAGACGATTCGGGACCGTCTCCTCGGGGCCGTGCATATTGGGTACGTCGGGATGGAAGCCGACGGCGTTCGCGACGGCGGCCATCTCCACCATCGTCTTCGTCCCGTCCACGAAGGCGGCGAGCATCTTCGGGTTCATCCGCTTGCGCTCGGCCTCCTCGGCGACCGAGTCTGGGGTGGCGGAGACGTCGAGGGGATTGTTCTTGCCCTTCCCGGCGACGACTACCTCGAAACCAAGGGAGCGGGCGAAGTCGTAGAGGTCCATGATCACGCCGGGCTCGTCGCCGGCCGAGCCGGTGTAGACCACCCCTGCGCTCCTTGCCATACGCCCGAGCACGGCGCCGATGGTGACGTCGGTCTCGGCGTTGAGCATGACCACGTGCTTGCCCTCGTGGATGGCCTCGTAGGCAACGCGGGCCCCGATCTCCGTGACGCCGGTCGCCTCTACGACGACGTCTACGGCCTCCGAGCGAGCAAGCTCTCCGGCGTCGGCGGTCACGGCGGGACGGCCGGGCTGGCCGTTGAGGCCCTCCACGGGGTCCTGGCCCGCCTCCCGGAAGGCCTCGACGGTGCGCTCCACGTAGAGGTCCGCGGCGGCCACAACCTCCATGCCGGGGATGCCGGCGACCTGCGCGATCAAGCCGCGACCCATCTGGCCCACGCCCACGAGACCGACCCGGATCGGAGTACCC
>JARDZQ010000153.1 GCA_029240775.1 Rubrobacteraceae bacterium
TGGTTTCGGGCCAGGTGCGTCAGGCCATCGTCGAGGGCGGGTTCCCGCTGGTGCTCTCCGGCAACTGCAACACCGCCGCCATCGGGGCTATCGCGGGCGCCGGCCCAGAAGGTCTGGGTATCGTTTGGTTCGACGCCCACGGGGAGTTCAACACGCCGGAGACGACCACGACCGGCTTCATCGACGGCATGGGCCTGGCCATCGCCGTGGGGCGCTGCTGGAAGGCGATGGCAAAGGGCGTGCCCGGGTTCGCGCCGGTGCCCGAGGCAAACGTGGTGATGGCGTGGGTCCGGGAGTTGGATGGGGCAGAGCAAGAGCGGTTGGATGCCTCAGGGGTCGCCGTCGTCGGCGCGCATCTCATCGAGAAGCAGGGTTTGCAGGCACTAGGTGCGGCCCTGGATGACCTAAAAACCAGGATTGGTAGGGTCTACGTGCACGTGGACCTTGATGTCCTCGACGCCGAGAAGGTTGGCGAGGCCAACGAGTTCGCCACCGAAGGCGGCCCGGACGCAGAGGAGCTCCAAGCAGCGCTCGGCATGGTTCGGGAACGCTTCGAGGTAGCCGCAGCCGGGATCGCTTCCTACGATCCAACCTTTGACGCGAACGGACGGGTCCTACGCGCGGCTATCGCGAGCGCGAGCGCGCTGACCAGCCCCACAAGCCCCACTGGCTAGGAACGGCCAGGAATGCTTGGGCAGGGTGCGGGTGGCGCGCTAGCGGACGCGTGAGCACGAAAACACCCAATCCTTAGAACTACGTTTCCGTGCCTGGCTGAGCGAGGACAGCGCCAACGTGCTCTTCCATTGCGAGAGGTCTGATCGATGAGCCCTCAGGACAGGAGCGGGTACGTAGTGTTGGCAGCTACTCACCTGATTCTAGTGCCTCTGAGGGGTAGCGATGCGTTGTTGGCAGTGTGGGTCAGAAGACGACCGACGCGAAGACCTGAAGCCACAATACGGATGCAACGACCGCCACGAGCCCGAGGCAGAGGTCGACCAGAACTGCGTCACCGCGCGAGGTCTTCGGGTCTCGGGAGACACAGCCCAAGAACAGCCCAACAATAGTGAGCAGCAACGCGGGCCACGCGTAGACCAGCCAGGCACCCCATGAACTCACGCAGCCCTCGTCTCCGACCCGGCCGCACGTCTGGCATCCCGACTTTCGACGCGGGTGGGCCAAAACTCCGTCACGTCCGCCTCCACGGCCGGCACACCATGGTAGCGGGCGACGGAGACGCGGTGGTTGCCGTCCAGAACGAAGTAGGCATTGCCCAGCTTGTACAGGCTCACCGGCGGAAGCACTTTATCTCGGTAAAATGCCAGATCCACGCGCTTCCACCTCTCTCCCGCTGCCGCGCGAAGAGGCATGAAGTACCGGTCGAAGTCCCTGCGGCGTCCCACGCTGCCGACTATCTTCTCCAGATCAACGACCCGTATCCCTTTGCGCACCCGGTTGTACGCTAGCTGCGACCTTCGGACATCGTCGAAGGGGATCGGTGTGTCGTGAGACGCGGGTTCTCCTCGCAAACGTAGCACCAACCGTCGCAGCCACCCCCGGCGCCGGGCGCGGCCGAAATCTTTGTCGACTTGCTCGTTAAGATCCATCAAGAGCATCCCTCGGCTCCTCTCTTCTGGCTTTGAGGCCAGTCTAGGAGCCGAGTGGCCAGGTTTAATCTACCGAAGGTCGTACCCGGTGGTTTAGTTCCGGTTTAATTTGAAAGGGGCTAACCGAGCAAGCGTAGTTCACGCGCCCTCGCGACGGCCTGGGAGCGGTTACGCACGAGCAGCTTGCCGAAGATGTGGTGGACGTGCGCCTTGACGGTACCCACGGAGAGGTAGAGTTCGCGGGCTATCTCCGCGTTCGACAGCCCGGCAGCGACGAGCTCGAGCACCTCTATCTCGCGTTCGCTCAGAGGTTCGAGGCCGGGAGCAGGGCTTCTTCGTGAACCCCCGTTGCTGGAAGGTGGTGCCTCAAGGGCAAAATGTTCCAGCAGCCTGCCAGCGTAGTCGTCGGGGGCGACAGCGTAGGTTCCATCGTCGTGCGACTCTCGGATCAGCCTCTCGAGCAACGCGGCCATCGGCGGTCCCTCGTCGACGAAAAGGCGCACGAAGCCCTCCGGTTCGGCCAGTGCGAGGGCTCGCTTCAATGAGTGGAGCGCACCTTCCGTATCACCTCGTCCGTTGAGGGCGAGGGCGCGGAGGATGAGAAGCTCTATTTCGTGCGCCGTGCGGCCATCGGACACTGCGTCCTCCAGCAGCCGGTCGAAGAAGTCGAGCGCCTCGTCGGTCCTGCCTTCCCCGAGCAACACGCGGGCCATCGTGATCCGCTCGAAGTGGCGCGGGTAGCTCATGTAGTCCTGGGTCGCTCCGTACTCTCGCGCCCAGCGCGTCGCCGACTGTACGTCACCCTGCGCCAGGTAGAACCGCGCCTGCCGCGCCCATATGAGCGGCCACCTCGGCGTGAGCCTGCCGGCCTTCCTGATGAGGGAATGCGCACCTTCGGCGTCCCCGCGGGCCATCAACACGCGGGCGAGGTTGACATAGCCGTAGACCAGGATCTTCGCCTCGCCGCTCCTTCTGCCGTGCTCGATACCCTCCTCCAGGTGTCGCCGCGCCTTGTCCAGTACTCCGCGCTCGTAGAGGAGCTCGCCAATCCCCGTGTGGATCATGCCGGCGACCGAAGGCACTCCCTCTGGTCGACTCTCGGCCAGCCGCTGCCCTTCCAAGAGAAGGTCTTCAGCCACTCGGAGTCGTCCCCTGGAGATTTCCAGAGAAGCCTGGTATCGGAGGGCGAACAAGGCCGTCCGCAAGTCGTCGGCGTCCCGACCGGTGGCGGCAGCCCTGGCGAACGCCTCACTGGCGGCCTCGATGTCTCCGACTGAGCAGCTGGCGTGGCCCAGGTCCAGCGCCACGTCGCCGCGCAGGTGGAGCTCGTCCTCGGGCAGCAGGTCCAGGGCCAGATTGCAAAACTCTGTCGTGAGGGGTGCGTCCTGCCGCATTGCAGCCATGCGGGCGCGTATGACGCAGATCTCACCCAGCATCGTGCGCTCCTTATCTGAGAGTCCCGCAGTCGAAGCTCCGGCGTCGAGCCCCAGACCCTCCTCTGTATCCCGGAGTCGGCGCTCGGCCTCCTCCAGCCCTCCGGAATGGACGAGCGCCCAGGCGTAGAGGAGGGAGAGCTGCGGGCGGTGGCGCGCTAGCCGATCGGGCAGCGTCCCCAGCCAGCGGAGCAGAAGGGACGCGTCCACGTACGTGCGCCGCACGCCAGTCTCTTCCTCGATCAGGCTCGCCGCCCGCTCGAAGTCCTCTGCGGCAAGGGCATGCTCGATCGCCCCAGACAGACACCCATCCGCCTCTTCCCAGAGCCCGGCGCGGTGGTGCAGTTCGAGGATCAAGTCCGGGTGCTCTCGCGCGAGGCGTTCGCGCAGGAAGGCAGCGAAAAGGTGATGGTAGCGGTAGTAGCGCCCGCCTTCGTCCAGCGGCACCAGGAAGAGGTTGTCCCTGTTGAGCTTCTCCAGCATCTTTTGACCGTCGGTAGTGTCCGTGAGTGCTTCGCACAGGGACGCGTTCAGGGTCTCGACGACGGAGGTCTTGAGCAGGAACTCCCGGACGTCCTCCGGCTGACGGGAGAGGACCTCATCGGCCAGGTAGTCGAAGACGTGGCGGGCGCTCCCTTCCAAGGCCTCGACGGGGCTGCTGGTGTCGTCCTTGCCCCCCCGGAGGGCGTGCGCCGCCAACTGCAGGCCGGCGATCCACCCCTCCGTCCCTTTTTCCAGCGTTGCGACCCTCTCCGCAGTGAGGCTCAGGCCCATCGTGCGGCCAAGGAAATCCGCGGCCTCTTCGTGGGTGAAGCGCAGGTCCGGAGCGCCAAGCTCTGTCAACCTTCCCCGCGCGCGTAGCTGCGGTAGCGGCAGAGGAGGACTTGTACGGCCGGCGACGACCAGGTGCAACGGCGGCGGCGAATGGTCCAGCAGGAAGGCGAGTGCGTCGTGGATAGTCTCCGAGCGTATGGTGTGGTAGTCATCGAGCACGAGGACGAAGTCGCGCGGCACCTCCAGGATCTCGTTGCTGAGCGCGGTGAGGATGGGCTCGAGCTCCTCCCGAGACTGCAGGGACCTCAGGAAAGCACGCGTGGCTTTCCCGAAGTCCTCGTAGATCGTCCCGATGGCGGCAACCAAGTACAGGAGGAAGCGCACCGGATCGTCGTCCCTTTCGTCAAGCGAGACCCAGGCTACCGGAAGTTCGCTACGCCGGCTCCAGACCGCGAGCAGAGTCGTCTTGCCGAAACCGGCCGGCGCGGAGACGAGAGTCAACTCGCGCCGCGCGCCCTCATCCAGCCGCTCGTGGAGACGCGGGCGAGGCACGACGTCGGGACGGCCACGGGGCACGTAAAGCTTGGCTCTGAGTATCTGCCGGTCCATAAGTTTCGCTTCTTCCATTGAGGGAATTGTACTCGACAACTCGGCAAACTCGGAAGCGTGCCGACGCCGCGACGGCGGCGTGGGAAGCGGCGCTCCCGGCGACGTGGCACGACCCGCCCGTGTGGTTTCACGGTGACGTTGCCGCGGGGAACCTGCTGGTCGAGGGGGGTAGGTTAAGCGCCGTCATCGACTTTGGGACCTCGGGCGTGGGCGACCCCTCGTGCGACCTGGCGATCGCGTGGACCCTGTTCGACGGTGAGAGCCGGGAGGCTTTCCGCGCCGCACTCGGGCCGGACGACGTGACCTGGGCGCGGAGTCGTGGTTGGGTGCTGTGGAAGGCCCTGATCACGCTCGCCGGACACATAGACACCAATCCCCTAGAAGCAGCAAGGGCCCGACGCGTAATCGACTAGGTGCCCGCTGAGCACGAGCGCGGTTAATTGCACGGATCGCCACCTCCAAAAGACGCTCCTGATGTCCTTCTCAGATCTCTATTCGCCCGAGTGCGTAGAAGAAGTGTGTTCTCGGAAGTTGCGGAGCTAGGTGCGCCCTAGGCAGCGCACCATCCCTACCATCAACTCTACGGCCCGATCATCGTCCAAGCCTTGCTGGCGTACCAGCGTGCGCCACGTCTGCAAGTCCAGGGCAAGAGCTATAGCGGCCAGCAGCGCCTCGTGCCGCTCGCCGCTTGCCTCGAACGCATCGGCGATGGTGTCGCGCATCGCCTCCCAGTGGCGGAAGAGCAAGACATTGTTCTCCTGTAGGACGGGATCTAAGGGCGTGTCACGCAGCACGTTGGTCAACAGCGCCTCGTTGTCTCCGTAGTAGGCGTAGACCTCGGATAGCGCCCTCCTTAGGCGCTCCTCGGGGCCGGAGATCTCTGCCCAACGGGATGGGTCAGGCAGGGGGTTCCGCTCTATGTGGTGGGCCGTGCAGGCTTGGTAGAGGTCCTTAAGCTCGGGGAAGTGGGCGTAGTAGGTGTGCCTCTGCACCCCCGCCTTCTCGGCTATGGCGCTCACGGTGGTGCGCGCAGGGCCCACGGTCTGGTGC
>JARDZQ010000154.1 GCA_029240775.1 Rubrobacteraceae bacterium
GGTGCTGGGTAAGGTGAAGCTCAAGAACCTAACCGCTGCCCACGTGCGCGGACTCTACCGCCAAAAGCTTGATGCCGGACTCTCGCCTCGCAGCGTCCAATACGTTCACGTCACGCTCCACAAGGCGCTCAAGCAGGCCGTGCGTGATGGGCTCGTGCCGCGCAACGCAACCGAATCCGTCAAGCCGCCGCAGGTGCGCCGGGAAGAGATACGCCCCCTGACGCCGGAGCAGGTGAAGACGCTGTTCGAAGCAGCGAAGGGGGATAGGCTCGAGGCCCTCTACGTCTTGGCCGTCACTACGGGGCTCAGGCAGGGAGAGCTTCTCGGCCTCAAGTGGGACGACGTGGATATGGAAGCCGGGACTCTACAAGTGAGGCGCACCCTGACGACGGCGAAGGGTGGTCCCGTGCTCTCTGCGCCCAAGACCAAGGGCAGCCGCCGTACCGTGAAGCTCTCTCAGACGGCCCTGGAGGCTCTGAGGAGCCACCTGGCACGCCAGCTGGAGGAAATAGGCAGGGTGGGCTCCCTATGGCGCGAGAACAGCCTTATATTCGCCTCGGAGGTTGGCGAGCCTCTTCGTCGCCAGTACGTGACAGCGCGCCGCTTCAAGCCCTTGCTCCGGCGGGCGGGCTTGCCGGAGATACGCTTCCACGACCTCCGGCACACCTGCGCCACGCTCTTGCTCACCAAGAACGTGAACCCGAAGGTGGTCTCCGAGATGCTCGGGCACGCCAGCATCGCCATCACCCTAGACACCTACTCCCACGTGCTACCAACCATGCAAGAGAGCGCCGCCAAAGCGATGGAAGACGCACTTTCATAGCGCGTTGGTGTACTAATTGGTGTAAAGAGGCTCAGCGTTCTCGCCGGGCCTCTTTCTGTTGTTCTGATTTTGTGCCTATTTGCAGCGCTTTCTCCTAGTAGGGGCGGTGGGACTCGAACCCACACTCCTCGTAAGGACCCGGATTTTAAGTCCGGTGCGTCTGCCGATTCCGCCACGCCCCCAGTTCGCCCGAGAGTATACCAGTCAGGTTTGCGGATCTTCGGCGGTACAGCAGACGTCTTCGGGGTAGGGCTTTTCGAGGCGCTCGAGGGTCCATTCGGCAACCCGGTTGGGGATGGCGCCGGAGAGGTGGAGGGCGGTGAAGGCGTGGAGGCACTTCACGTGGTCGCCCGGCCCGCTCACGCCGGCGACGCGAGTGCCGTAGCGGGCGAGGTGTTGGGCGTGGATCTCCCCTACCGTCTCTTCTCCGACCTGCTCGCTCGCAGCCCGGACACCGCCCGTTGACTCGAGGCGCGAGATCGCTTTGTCGAGGCTGGGGCAGGTGACCCAGAAGCTCGTCGGCATGTTGCGTGCCCGCTCGTTCTCTATGACGCTCGGCAAGCCGAACGGGCAGCGGGCGGCGACGCGGAAGGGTCTCGGGGGGCGGCCGAGCTGGCGGGTTACGGCGGACAGGTCTCTAGAGGCTACAGACACCGGGTCTCATGCTTCCGGTTTCACGTTTGAGCATCGCTCCTGCGGGGTGGTCTTCGTCGGACGCTGGTTCTCTCGAGCAACTTCTTAATGCCTAGGGCCTCAAAGCCTTGGAACCTACTCCTCGACTATGTAGACCTTCTCACCGGGTTTGATCATGCCGTAGCGTTCGCGGGCGGCGCGTTCGATGCCGGCCGGGGTGTTTAGTTCCCTTGTGAGTCGTTCCTGGGCGGTGTTATGCACCTCGGCGTCGTGCAGCCTCTGTTCGAGGATAGGGATCTCGGCGCGGCTATCGAGGATATCTTGCAGGGGTGAGGCGTAGGAGGCGAGGAGGAGCCCGACGAAGGCGGCGTAGAGGATGACCGCGAGGGGTCTCAGTCTCCGAGGCACGCTCAACGCGAGGTAAGCCTCCCTATCCTTCCTCGCCCACGGTGAGGATCTCGACGACGTTCGTGGAGCCCGGCACGGAGCCCGCGGTCCCGCCGGTGAGGATGATCTGGTCCCCCTGCTGGAGGTGGCCGGCCTCCAGGGCGGCGCGCACGGCCCCCTCGAAGCGTTCTTCCAGCGAACCAGCCTGCTCCCCCCTTATGGCGGTGACGCCCCACACGAGCGCGAGCATGCGGACCGTGTGCTCGATGGGGCTGACGGCCAGTATCCTGTTGGGCGGCCTGAAGCGGGCCACCCTTATGCTAGAGAGCCCGGTCTGCGTCGAGGTCATTATGGCCTCGGCTTCGAGGTCCTCGGCGAGCTCGCAGGCGGCGTGGGTGACGGCGTTGTAGCGGTCGCCGCGGCCCCAGGCCGCAGAGGCTGGGATATCCCGGCCGTAGTTTATGGCGCCCTCTGCGGCCTGGCAAATCCTGTCCATCTCCTGGATGCTCTGCAAAGGGTAGCGGCCGACGGCCGTCTCGCCCGAGGTCATCACCGCGTCGGCACGGTCGAAGATCGCGTTCGCCACGTCCGAGACCTCGGCACGGGTTGGCCTCGGGTTCTCGATCATGGAGTTGAGCATCTGGGTAGCGACGATCACGGGCTTGCCAAGGCGCCTGCAGCGCGCGATCATGCGCTTCTGCTCGATGGGCACCCGCTCGGCGGCGAGCTCGACCGCCAGGTCCCCCCGCGCGACCATTATGCCGTCCGAGGCCTGGATGATATCCTCGATGTTCTCTATGCCCTCGTGCTTCTCGATCTTGGAGACGACGGGCGCGTTGCCGCCGAACTCCTTGATGCGCTCTTTGGCCTCCCGCACCTCGTCCCCGGTGCGCACGAAGGAGATGGCTACCCAGTCGGGGTGGAGCTCCTCCATCCCGAAGCGCAGGTCGTCGATGTCCTTGGGCGTGAAGCCCTTTATCGAGAGCGAGGAGTCCGGGAAGTTCAGGCCCTTGTGCGAGGATACGGGTCCGCCTTCGAGTACCTCGCAGACGACCTCGCCGTCCTCGACGCTCTCGACTTTGAGGCCGACGAGGCCGTCGTCTATGAGGAGACGGTGGCCCGGTCTCACGTCGTCTGCGAGCCGGTCGTAGGAAGTCGAGAGCCGACTCGCGTCGCCGAGGAAGTCTCCCGGCGCGATGACGACGCGGTTACCCTCCACCAGCTGCGTGCCGCCCTCGACCTCGCCGGTCCGGATCTTGGGCCCCTGCAAATCCTGCATCACCGCCACGTTGCGTCCCAGCTCTCTGGCCGAGGAACGCACGATCTCGGCGTTCTTCAGGTGCATGTAGTGGTCGCCGTGGCTGAAGTTGAACCTGGTTACATCTACCCCGACCTCGATGAGTGCCCTTATACTCTCCTCGGAAGAGGTCGCGGGCCCTAGAGTTGCGACTATCTTGGTCCGGCGCACCCTCAGACCCCCTTCCCGGGCCTCACCCTCGGATTGAACGCCATCCGGCCCGGGTAGTACCCGGAGCCTTCCAGGCCCTCCTCTATCCTGAGAAGCTGGTTGTACTTGGCGACGCGGTCGGTCCTGGCGGGGGCGCCGGTCTTTATCTGGCCGGCGTTTGTCGCGACCGCAAGGTCAGAGATCGTCACGTCCTCCGTCTCCCCGCTGCGGTGGCTGATCATCGCCGTATAGCCGGATTTGTGCGCGAGGTCTACGGTCTCGAAGGTCTCGGTGAGCGTACCTATCTGGTTGACCTTTATGAGGATGGAGTTGGCGACGCCCTCTTCGATACCGCGAGCGAGTATCTTCGGGTTCGTGACGAAGAGGTCGTCGCCGACGAGCTGGATGCGGTTCCCGAGGCGCTCTGTGATCATAGCCCACCCCTCCCAGTCATCCTCGGCGAGCCCGTCCTCGATGCTGACGATGGGGTAGTCGTCGCAGAGCCTGACGTAGTAATCGACCATCTCTTCGCTGGAGAGCTTTTTACCCTCGCCCTGCAGGTTGTACGACCCGCCCTCGTAGAACTCGGAGGCTGCCGGGTCGAGGGCGAAGCCGATCTGGTCTCCTAAAGCGTACCCGCTCGCCTCGACGGCCTCGGCGATTAGCGCGAGCGCCGCGCCGTTGTCCTCCAAGTCCGGGGCGAACCCTCCCTCGTCCCCGATGCCCCCCGAGTGCCCCCCGGCAACCAGGGTCTTCTTCAGACCGGCGTAGATCTCCGCGACGGCGCGCAGCGCCTCGGCGTACTCGTCGAAGCCCAGCGGCACGACCATGAACTCCTGGAAGTCGATGTTGTTCGCCGCGTGGGCGCCACCGTTCATGATGTTGGCGCAGGGGACCGGCAGGGTGTACGCCCCTGGCCCGCCCAGGTAGCGGAAGAGCGGGAGCGCCGCCGCCTCCGCCGCCGCCTTCGCGGCCGCGAGCGAGACGCCCAGGATCGCGTTCGCGCCAAGGCGGCCCTTGTTCTCGGTGCCGTCGGCCTCGATCATGGCGAGGTCGAGGGAGCGCTGGTCGGTGACGTCCATCCCGACGACGACCTGCGCGAGCTCACCGTCCACGTTCGAGACGGCGTTCAAGACCCCCTTGCCACCGTAGCGCTCCTTCTCCCCGTCGCGCAGTTCGACGGCCTCGTTCTGACCCGTGGAGGCGCCCGACGGAACCGAGGCCCGGCCCACGAACCCGCTCACCGTAGCGAGCTCGACCTCGACCGTTGGGTTCCCCCTGGAGTCCAGGATCTCACGCCCGTGGACAGCGACGATCTCGGTCATTACCCTCCCTTTTTCGACCTATCAGCTTTCAACAGTCGGCTTTTCGGTGAGTGGCGGAGCACCGGGCCTCCACAACGCTGGCTCTCCACCACGGCCCGGTCGTCTCCTCCCGCTAGGCCGTCTACCTTCTTGCTGACGGCTGACTGCTTTGTATGTAACTCTACGCCCTTACCCGATGCGGCGCCACCGTATGCAAAAGGCGGTTTCTAGGCCGGAGGCTTGTAACCCGGCAGGTACTTGACGTTGCGCTGCTCTCTCTGCTTTTGCAGCCAGGTCGTGAACTCCTGGGCCTGCGCGTCGGTGGTGAGCTGCTCTCTGATCTGTGCCTCGACCTCCGAGAGGGGCTGGGTGGCCTCCTCCCGCACATCGGTAACCTCGATAACGTGGTAGCCGAACTCGGTCTCTACCGGGCCGACGATCTCGCCCTGCTCGGCGCCAAAGACGGCCTCCTCGAAGTTGGGGACGGTCTCGCCCCTGCCGATGCATCCGAGGTCCCCACCCTGCTCGGCGCTACCGGGGTCCTGGGAGAACTCCTTGGCAAGCTGCGCGAAGTCTCCGCCATCTTCAAGCTGCTTCTTGACCTCCTCGGCCTTCTTCTTCTGATCCTTGTTGAAGAGGATGTGCCGCGTGCAGCGGGACTCTGGCGTCGTGAACTGGGCAGCTTTGTTCTCCTCGTAGAACCGCTCGACCTCTTCCTGCGACGGACTGGCGCCGCCGGTCACCCGCTCCTGGACTTCCTGGACGGGGAGTTGCTCCCTCAGCTGCTCCCTCAGCTCCTCCTCCGTCAGCCCGGCCTGCTGAAGCGCCCC
>JARDZQ010000155.1 GCA_029240775.1 Rubrobacteraceae bacterium
GCGAACCTCCTGCTCGCGGCGAAGTTCGGCGTCCCGGTCTGCCCGCACGCCGGCGGCGTGGGCCTGTGCGAGTACGTCCAGCACCTCTCCATCTTCGACTACATAGCGGTGAGTGCCTCGCTGGAAGACCGCATCCTGGAGTACGTCGATCATCTGCACGAGCACTTCCTGGACCCCGTGAGGATCAGAGACGGCCGCTACGTGCCGCCCGAGCGCCCCGGCTACTCCATCGAGATGTACCCCGAGTCTCTGGAGACTCACGAGTTCCCCACGGGCAGCGCCTGGGCCGTCAGAGAAAGGAGCACCACTTGAACGGCAGGGTAGCCGCGGTCCTGGGCGTCGGTCCCGGTCTCGGGGCGTCGGTCGCCCATCGCTTCGCCCGCGAGGGCTTCGCGGTGGCGCTCATGGCGCGCAGCGACGAGAGCGTCGCGGGGGCGCGGGAAGAGATCGAGGGCGATGGCGGCACGGCGCTACCCGTCTCCATCGACGCCACGGACCCGGTCTCAGTTGCATCCGCCTTCGAGACTATACGCGCCGACCTCGACGACCCCGAGGTCTTCGTCTACAACGCCGGCGCCTTCGAGATGGGTGGGATACTGGAGATAGAGCCCGAGAGGTTCGACGAGTGCTTCAGGGCCAACTGCGCGGGCGCCTTCTACGCCGCGAGGCAGGTCCTGCCGGCGATGGTCGAGAGGGGGTGCGGGACTATTCTGCTCACCGGCGCGACGGCGGCGTTGCGGGGCTCGGCCCGGTTCTCAGCGCTCGCGGTGGGCAAGTTCGGCTTGAGGGCGCTGGCCCAGTCCATGGCGCGCGAGTTCGGACCGCAGGGGGTGCACGTGGCGCACGTCATCATCGACGGCCAGATCAACACCCCCAGGGTGCGCGGGAGGTACCCAGATCGCGAGGAGCACACTATGCTCTCTTCCGACGCCATAGCAGAGACCTACTGGCAGCTCCACTCCCAGGACCCGACCGCCTGGACGCTGGAGCTCGACCTGCGCCCCTCAGTGGAGAGGTTCTGAGCCTCTGGTCGAGGAACCGTAGCGCCCGGCGACCCTCTACCCGTGCCTGACCCTGTTCGCGACGGACTCGAAGGCGACCCTCTCGGCCGCGTCGTCGAGGGGCTCGAGCTCGAAGGCGTCGTCCACGCGTCTCAGGGCGTTCAGCATGAGCTGGTCTGTGAGCCAGGGGTTCTTGGGCAGGAGTGAGCCGTGCAGGTAGGTGCCGTAGGCGTTGAGGCGCCGGGCGCCCTCGGTGCCGTCCTTGCCGTTGTTGCCGAAACCGACGACCGCCTCGCCTAGAGGCTCGACGCCAGCGCCCAGGTAGGTGCGGCCGCCGTGGTTCTCGAAGCCGACGATCTCACGCCACCGGTCGTCCTCGGGGCCGCGGACGCGTACAAGGACGTTCCCGATCAGGCGCTCCTCATCGGGCTTGCGCGGCTCGGTGTGCAGGTCGAAGACGCCGACACCGGGGAGCTTCTCGCCCTCGGGTGTCTCGTAGTAGTGGCCCATGAGCTGGTAGCCGCCGCAGACCCCGAGGACGACGCCCCCATCCTCGACGATGGCCCGCAGATCCGCACCCTTCTTGCCGGCGAGGTCCTCGACGAGGAGCGTCTGCTCCCTGTCCTGCCCGCCGCCGAAGAGGAAGAGGTCGCAGCCGGTCGGTTTTATGGGCTCCCCAAGGCCCACGTCTACGACCTCGACCGGGATGCCGCGCCACTCGCAGCGCTTCTTTATGGAGATGACATTTCCGCGGTCGCCGTAGAGGTTCATCATGTCGGCGTAGAGGTGATGAATGGTGAGTTTCATGCTCCTCCCTTCGGTCGTCGCAGTACGCTCAGGCTTCGCAGGCTCTCAGCACGCTTCGGCCTTAAAAAGGCCTCGCTTTCAGCCTTTCTGTGCGCTGACAAGCTAATCTTCCCAGAACGGATGCGTGTAGCCGAGCTCGCTCAAGGTCTTGCGAATCTCGAGCATCGCTGTGTAGGTCGGCAGGACGTAGAGGGTCTCCCCGGGCGGCGTGGCCTCCAGGGCCGTCTTCAAGGCCTCCTCGAGGTCGGGGATAACGGCGCCTACGGGGAGGTCGGCGTACTTGAGGCGCACGGCCATGTCCTCGGCCCTGGTACCGGTGACCGTAAACGGGGAGGCGCCCTTGGTCCGGCCCTCGAGTCGGGCGTCGGCGAGCATCTCGAAGTCCACGTCCCAGAGCCACGAGACGTCGCGGCCGTCGGCGTGGTTGTCGTTTATGGCTATGAGGACGTGGCGGGCGTCATCGCTCGCGACGAAGGTGCGCAGGATCTCGTTGAAGCCGACGGGGTTCTTTATGAGGAGCAGGAAAGCCTCCCTGTCCCCCGCCTTCACCCGCTCGACCCGCCCGAACGCCCCGCCGAACTCGCGCAGGGCGCGCGAGATGTGCTCGAGCCCGACCCCCGCTTCGGCGGCGACCGCGGCCGCCGCCAGGGCGTTGTAGACGTTGTAGAGCCCGGGCAGGTTGAGGCGGACCTCCGTCTCCCCGCCCGGGGCCTGGAGCACGAAGTCTACCCCGCGCGCCCCATCCAGGCGCACCCGGCTCGCCCGGTACGCGAGAACGGGACGCCCGAAGGGGCACCCGGGGCAGTCGTAGACGCCGACGTGTCCCATGTAGACGGCGTCGTAGTGGAGCGCCGTCCCGCAGAGAGGGCAGTCTTTGGAGTCGGCTATGTGCTGCAGGCGGCCGGTGTCGAGGGCGGGCTCGTCCACCCCGTAGTAGACAGGTTTTCCGGCCGAGCGCCCGAGGCTCGCGACCAGCGGGTCGTCGGCGTTCAGGACAACGGAGCCGTTCTCGGGCAGGTCTTCGAAGGCCGAGGAGATCACCTTGCCGGTGTAGGCGAGCTCGCCGTAGCGGTCGAGCTGGTCGCGGAAGAGGTTCAGGACCGCCAGTATCTGGAGGTCCGCCTCCGCCGCGACCTTCGGGACGCTCGCCTCGTCCACCTCGAAGAGCCCCATCTCGGAGGCGGGTTCTCCGAACAGGTCCGAATCCAAGACTAGCGCGGCCGTAACCCCCGTGACCAGGTTCGCCCCCGTCGAGTTATTCACGGCGCGCACGCCTGCGGTCTGCAGGATCCTGGAGATCATACGGGTGGTGGTCGTCTTCCCGTTGGTGCCGGTGATCGCCGCCGACCCGAGGGGGAGCCTCCGCGAGAGCTCCGTGAGCACGCCAGGGTCCACCCTCCGCGCCACGACCCCGGGCACGGTAGATCCCCCGCCCCTCCCGAGCGTCCTGCTCGCGAGCCGCGCCATGCGAGCCGCTGCTACGGCCGCAAAGAGGCGCGCGCTGTCGAAGGGCTTGCTCACCAAGAGAAGATTATATCCGGCAGCACAAGGTCCATTGAGATGGAACTCTCGCAACCGCAAAACCTAGCCGTTCGGCCGGGTCTCTTTCGCAGATGGTGCGGTAAAAATAGCCTATGGATATCTTCGAGAACCTCTCCGCGAGCTCCCGGGCGGAGCAGGACGCTCTCGACGCGTATTCGCGCGCGGTCCGGGAGGTGACCGAGAGGCTCGAGCCTGCGGTCATCTCGGTCGGGCTCAGAGACGGCAGGGGCGGCGGGAGCGGGGTGGTGCTAGGGACGAAAGACGGATCGGCTACGGCCGTCACCAACGCCCACGTGGTGCGGGGTTTGAGGAGGGCGGGAGGACGGAGGGGCAACCCCGGCGGCATCGAGGTGACGCTCCCGGGCGGGTCTCCGGTCCCGGCGGAGGTGCTGGGGGACGACCCGCCGAGCGACCTGGCGGTGGTGCGCTTCGCGCCCGAGGAGGAGCCCACGACCGCCACGCTCGGGGACGCCGGGAACCTCGTCGTCGGCCAGCTCGTCGTCGCCATCGGCAACCCTTTAGGTTTCCAGCGCAGCGTCACGGCCGGGGTCGTCAGCGCGCTCGGGCGCTCCATAAGGGGCGAGAGCGGGCGCCTCATCGAGAACGTCATCCAGACGGACGCGGCGATCAACCCCGGCAACTCAGGCGGTCCGCTCGCAGACACCTCGGGGCGCGTCGTCGGGATAAACACCGCGATCATCGGCGGCGCCCAGGGGATAGGCTTTGCCATTCCGGTCTCGAACACGTTCCGGCGCGTGGTATTCACCCTCGTCACGGAGGGCCGGGTGCGCCGCGCCTACCTCGGGGTGGTCGTCGCGAGCCGCCCGGAGAGGGACGACTTCGAGGGCGGCGCCGGCGTCGAGAGCGTCGCACCGAACAGCCCCGCCGAGAGGGCGGGAGTGAGGCCCCAGGACGTCATCGTAGGCTTCGGCGACACGCCCGTGCGCTCCAACGACGACCTCCTGAGCATGCTCGACGAGTCGGCCATCGGACGCGACGCCGAACTCAAAGTGTTGCGGGGAGGTAAGGAACGGACCCTGAAGGTTCGCCCGCAAGAGCTCCCGGCAGAATAGCTGTCGGCCGTCAGCTTTCAGTAGTTAGCAGGGGGTTGACAGTGCGGCTCTCTAGCGAAAGCGCTACCATCGGCGATAGTAGCAGTAGCTTCGCCATGCGAGGCAAGGGCTGATAGTTGACCGCTATCAAGCTGATAGCTGCCGACCGGAGGGAGGCAAAATGCCTGACGTGACGCTGGTGGTGCGGGAACTTTCTGGTGCGGAGGACGCCGAGCGTCTGGAGCGGGCCCTCGGGCGCCTCGCCTTCGTGGAGCTTGTGAACGTGGACCCGGAGAAGGGGCTCGTCGCCGTCTCCTACGAAGGCGGGCAGACGGAGCTGGAGAGGATCGAGACCGCCATCGAGGAAGCCGGCCATGACTTCGAGCGCTCCCCCGGGGCGGACCACATCGCGGACTGAGAAGCCTTTGGAGGCCCTCCGCACTGAGCGGCTCGTGCTGGTGGCGCTCACACCCGAGCTCGCGCGGGCGGCCTTGGAGGACAGGGCGAAGCTGGGGCGGATGATCGGGGCTCAGGTACCGGAGAGTTGGCCCGGCGCGGACTTCGCCAGGATGCTGCCGCGCCTCGCAGAAGGCGTGGAGCAGACCTCATCCGGGGCCGAACCGACCCGCCTCGCCGTCCACGCGGCGGACGAGATGCTCATCGGGGAGACGGGCTTCCACGGTCCGCCCAACGGACGGGGGACGATCGAAGTCGGCTACAGCATCATCCCGGCCTACCGCGGGCGGGGATTCGCCACCGAGGCGACGCGGGCCCTGATCGGGGCGGCCCTTGCCCGTCCCGAAATACGCCGCATCACAGCCGAGTGCCTCGACGACAACCCCGCCTCGCTGCGGGTGCTCGAGAAGCTCGGGATGCGCTACATAGGCTCCGCGGGCGGGACTCTGCGCTTCGAGCTACGAGATAAGAAACAGTAACGCCGCGAACGCCGTCAGCACCACCACGGGCCAGTTGAAGACGGCGCGGCGCAAGGTGGCT
>JARDZQ010000156.1 GCA_029240775.1 Rubrobacteraceae bacterium
AGGTCCTCCTCGCGCTCCAGCACGTGGCTCGCGGTCAGCACCGCGTTCCGCGCGTAGACCACGCCGCTCGCGGGGCGGCGCCTGCGGCCGTTCACCCGCACCACCGAGGTACCAGCCTTCTCCACCGCATCGGCCATTCCGTCGGACAGGGCGACGAGAAGGTCGGAGCCTTCCTTCACGTTATCCATGATCTCTCCTTGAGGGGGGTTTGTTCTCGCGAGTACTCTATCCCCGAGTAAAGAACGGGACCATCGCCCGTTCGGCTAGTTTTTGCCCGGAAGAACGGCTAGTGAGTGGTCAGACCCTCTAGCTTCGCTTCGTGAAAGCGTGGATCTCCTCGCGGAGGTCAGGGTAGGCTTCGATGAGGGCCTCGATATCCCCGTGCTCGACGTCGGGGGGCTCGACGCCGGGCCACTCCGTGCTCGCGAGCAGGGCGTAGCTGGCCTCAGGAGCGAGGCGCGAGGTGTGGAAGGTGCCGCCCGGCAGGAAGAGCTGCGGGCGGTGGCCAGCCCCGAGGTCGGAGCCCACGGTGACGACCTCGCCTGTGCCGTCGCCATAGAGCAGGAGGACCTCCAGCGGGTCGCCGAGGTAGTGGTGGTAGAGCTGGTCCGAGCGTATCCGGTGCATGACGATCTGGGCGTCCGGGGTGACGAGGAAGTAGAGCGCCGAGCCATAGGGGCGGTCGCCCTCGTAAGTCTCCGGTAGAGCGCTGTCCGGTATCTTCAGGGGGCTGCGGTAGGTCTCTGCGACGAAGCCGCAGGTAGGATGAGGCTCGAGGCCGAGCATACCCTTGATCTCCTCGGCCGTCGGTCGTGTTCCTAGGTTCATGGGCGTACTCCTCCCCGATCCGTTTTCCGGCATGATGCCACAGCCCTGCGCATCTCGAAGGTCAGGGGCTTTCGTCTACCAGGGGATCTGGCGCCGGTCGCGGAAGAAGCCGCCGGTGGGGCCGTTGTTCGGGAGCGTCGCTGCCCACACGGCCCCTTCGGCGCCCTCCTCGACCGGGCGCGGGGCGCGCGAGCCGCCCATGTCGGTCTGGACCCAGCCGGGCTCGACGGAGTTGACGAGGATGCCGCTCCCCCTGAGCTCGGAGGCCAGGATGCGCGTGAGGGCGTTGAGGCCGGTCTTGGAGACGCGGTAGCCGGGGGAGCCGCCACCCATGTCCTCGAGCGCCGCCATGCCGGTGGAGATGTTGACGATCCTGCCGTAGCGGTGGCGCTGCATGAGGGGGATGGCGACCTCGCACAGGCGCCAGGCGCCGAGGAGGTTGGTCTCGAGCGCCTCGCGAACCCTGGCCAGATCCGCGTCGACGCCGCGCTGTCCGTCGTCGTTGGAGATCGCGGCGTTGTTCACCAGGACGTCGAGCCTCCCGAACTCCCCCTCGACGAAGGACGCGAGCCGACCCACGCTCTCCTCGTCGGACACGTCGAGCTGATTGACGACAACGTTACCCGAGAGATCTCGGGCGGCCTTCCTGCCGCTCCCCTCGTCCCGGGAGCCCAGGATCGTCGTTATATCCCTCTCGGCGAGCTGGCGCACGATCTCCAGCCCTATCCCCCTGTTACCCCCGCTCACAAGCGCGACGCGCGCGTTCTCTGTCATGCAACCTCCCGATGCAGAATCTGTGCCCGGAAGATATTACATCCCTAGAGCACTGAACGCCGCCTCGACCGCCGCCCGCGGCGACGAAGCCACAACGACGTGCTCACCGAGGTCCCAGCTCTCCAGCGCCACCACCGGGCGCCCCACCTTGAGAGCCAGGCCGATCTCCGAGAGCGTGCCGTACTCGCCTCCGACCGAGATCACCACGTCCCCCGAGCACACTACAGCCAGATTCCTCGCGTGCCCCGTCCCCGTGGCTACCGAGTAAGAGAGATATTCGTTGGCTCTCTCCCGGTCCTCGTCCGGCAGGACACCGATGGCTACGCCTCTCGCCTCCGTCGCGCCTCGCGCGGCGGCCTCCATCACCCCGGAGCGCCCGCCGCATACGATCGTTGCGCCCCTTTCGGCGACGAGGCGTCCGACCTCGCGGGCCTGCTCGTAGAGCTCTCTGGTGGCGGTTCCCGAGCCGACCACCGACACGTACGGCCCCCCGTTCAAAGCGTCGGGTAGCCGCTCACCTGGCCGAGCAGGTAGCGCAGGAGAGAGATAGCTCCGTCCTTGCTCAAAGGCTCGTTCCAGTTGCCGCACTTGGGGGACTGGATGCACGCCGGGCAGCCCCTCTCGCAGGGGCAGCGGGTGATCACGCCTAAAGTGTCGCGGGCCAGGGACTCGAAGGCGTCGTAGCCACGCCGCGAGATGCCAACGCCGCCGGGGTAGCCGTCGTAGACGAAGATCGTCGGCAGGGTGGTCTGGCGGTGAATCGGGGTCGAGAGGCCGCCGATGTCCGCTCTGTCGCACATCGCGAAGAGGGGAAGCAACCCGATCATGCCGTGCTCGCCAGCGTGCAGTGCCCCGCCGAAGCTCTCGAAGCTGGGGCGCGCCCCTCGCGGGAGCGGCGGCAACGTCACCCAGAGCGCCTGGGTGTCCAGGGTCACGTCCGGGAGATCCAGGGGGAAGACTCCCACCTCCCGGTCATCGGCGACGCGCACTTTCTTGTAGAACGTGACGGAGTCGGTCGTCCTGACCCTGCCCCAGTGGAGCATCGCTCCGTTAGCGAGCTCCCGCTCCTCGGCGCTCTCCAGGATCTCCACGTCCGTCTCGACCCTGGGCCTCGTGTAGAAGCGGTTGGGGACACGGCGGGCGACGGCGCGGTGGGCTGCGAGGTCCAGTTCTTCGACCTCGTAGGCGTTACCGCGGTGCAGATAGGTTGCCCCCGGATGGAGCTCGCTCGGGGCGCGGGAGGCTTCGGCGGTCCCGATCAGCTCCCCCTCCTCGTCGGCTATGAGCACCGTCTCGGAGGAAGCAGAGCGCAACGATATCTTGCGCGCAGGGCTGTCCCCGCCGACGTAGACGAGCCGCTCCCCGCTCGCCGCGAGCACCCCGCCGCCCGAGAGCCCCTGCAGGACGTCCCTGTATGCCGGCCCGAAGTAGTTCTCATCTCCGGCATCGAGCGGCGCCTCGTGCGCGGCGGCCAGCAGGTGCGGGCCGAGGATGTACGGGTTCTCGAGCGTGACGCGCGCCGCCTCGACGCGGCGGCCCAGAACCCGCTGCGGGTTCTCGAAGAGGTACTGATCCAGCGCGTCGCGACCGGCGATGTAGAGGGCGAGCGAGGGGTTGTTGCCGCGCCCTGCCCTCCCCCACTGCTGCCAGATCGATGCCACGCTCCCCGGGTAGCCGCAGCACACCACGGCGTCGAGCGCGCCGACGTCAACCCCGAGCTCGAGCGCGCTCGTCGAGACCACGCCCAGGAGGTCCCCACGGAAGAGACGGCCCTCGATCTCGCGTCTCTCTTTGGGCGTGTACCCGGCCCGGTACGGCGAGATGCGGCGCGCGAGGTCTACGCCGACCCGGTCGGCGGCGTAGCGGTAGATGAGCTCCGCCCCCTTGCGCGTCTTCGCGAAGGCGATGGTGCGAACGCCCTGGGAGACGAGGTTGGCGAAGACGAGGGCTCCCTCGGTGAGCAGGCTGCGGCGCTCGCCTCTCTCCTTATCCAGGAGAGGAGGATTCCTGAAGATTACCCGCCGCTCCCCGGAGGACGCCCCGTCCTCGTCAACGAGCGAGAACGGCAACCCCGTCAGGCTCTCGGCGAGCTCCTGCGGGTTGGCTATCGTCGCGCTCGTCAGGACGAACCTCGGGTCGCCGCCGTGCATATTGGCTACCCGCCGCAGCCTCCTCAGGACCGCAGCGACGTGCGAGCCGAAGACGCCGCGCAGGACGTGGGCCTCGTCCACCGCCACTACTCGCAGGTTGCGCAAGAAATCCGCCCACGCCTCGTGGTTCGGGAGCACGCCGACGTTGAGCATGTCCGGGTTGGTGAGGACCACGTTGGCCCGGCGGCGCACGTCAGCCCTTATGGCCTGCGGCGTGTCGCCGTCGTAGGTCGCAGGGTGGACGCCGCGCACCCCGAAGGCCCTGATCTTGCCCATCTGGTCCTGGGCGAGCGCCTTGGTCGGATAGAGAAAGAGCGCCCGGCTCGCGGCGCTCTCCAGGGCGTTCTCGAAGGCAGGTATCTTGTAGCACAGCGACTTGCCGCTCGCCGTCGCCGTCGCCACCACGACGTTCTCGCCCGAGCGCACCCGCTCGTAGGCCTCGCGCTGGTGGGAGTACAGCCGCTGGACGCCCTCCCTTGTGAGGGCTTCCAGCAGTTCGGGATGGAGGTCCGGCGGCTCCGCCAACTTCGCGGGACGCGGCGGGAGGCTCGCAACGGTCTGGCCCAGAGACTCGACCGCCCCGCGGCCGATCCCAGCGAGGGACCCCACTTCGCGTGTGCTGCGTCTAGCGTGCGCCATAGATCTCTATCTCGGACGGAGGGCCAGGGTACTGAACCAAGGAACCCCTAGAGCTCGCGGCGGCCGGCGAAGGCCCGGCCCAGAGTAACCTCATCGGCGTACTCGAGATCCCCGCCGACCGGAAGCCCGGAGGCGAGAGCCGTCACCCGCACGGGCAGATCCTTCACCTCCTGGGCGATGAACATCGCCGTAGCCTCGCCGGTCGTGTTCGGGTTGGTAGCGATCACCAGCTCCCTGGTCCCCTCCCTCTCGATGCGCGCCAGGAGCTCGGCTATTCTGAGGTCTTCGGGCTCTATGCCGTCGAGGGGCGAGAGGGCTCCGCCGAGGACGTGGTAGAGGCCCCTGTACTCGTTCGTGCGCTCTATCGGGCCGATATCGTAGGGGTCCTCGACGACGCAGATCGCGCTCCGGTCGCGCCGTGCATCGCGGCAAATCTCGCACTCCTCGGCCTCGGTGAGGTTGAAGCAGCGCCTGCACGGCTTGATCCGCTCCTTTACCTCCCGCAAGGCCTCGGCGAGCCCTAGAGCATCCTCCTTCTTGCCCCGGATTATGTGAAACGCGATGCGCTGGGCGCTCCTGGGCCCGATGGAGGGGAGCTTGGACAGTTCGGTTATGAGGCGCTCTACCGGCCTCGCGTAGGTCGCCAAAGAGCCCCTACATTCCGGGCAGGTTCAGGCCGAGATCCCCGAGTCCTCCCGTGATCCCACCGAGCTTCCTGGAGGCGAGCTCCTGGGCACTCGCGAGCGCCTCGTTGACAGAGGCCTGGACCATGTCCTGCAGCATCTCGACGTCCTCGGGGTCGACGACGTCCGGGTCTATCTCGATGGAGACCAGCTCGAGCCCGCCGGTCATCGTGGCTTTTACGGCCCCGCCGCCCGCGCTCGCGGTAACGGTCTCGCGGGCCAGCTCCTCCTGCGCCTGCTGCATCTGCTGCTGCATCTGCTGGACCTGCTGCATCATCTTGTTGACGTTGCGTCGCTGCGACAAAC
>JARDZQ010000157.1 GCA_029240775.1 Rubrobacteraceae bacterium
CGGGGGGCTAGACTACATCGACTCGGCTGGGATCGTCCTGATTGGGAACCTGCTTGCGAAGGCGCGCGCCTCGAAGCGTCGCCTTCTGGCCTACGGCCTGAGCGACCATTACGTCGAGATCTTTGACATCACTCGTCTCTCGGACTTCGTGAGCATCTTCCCGGACGAAGAGAGCGCCCTGAGCGGGGCGTCCGCGTCCTGATGGATGGCGACGGGATCCTCGTCCACGCCACCATTTCGGTCTATGCCCATCCTGGAACGCTCGGCCGGCTGCAACGGCGAGCTGTACATCGAGCTCGACGAGAACAGAGATACGTAGGCGACGGAGCTCCAGGAACCTATCGTTACGTATTGAACGGAGGCGAAGAAGATGCAGGAGACACCGCTGTTCCAATCGGCGACCGACGCGGCGCAGGCGGTCCGCCGCAAGGAGCTCTCCTCACGCGAGCTGACCGAGATGCTGCTCGCGCGGATCGAAGCCGTCAACCCCCCGCTGAACGCCGTCGTGGAGCTCCGGCGGGAGGCCGCATTGCGGGAAGCGGCCGCCGCCGACGAAGCTACCGCCCGTGGTGACGCCACCGGACCGCTGCACGGCGTACCCATGACGATCAAGGACAGCTTCAACGTCGCCGGGTTGCACACAACCTGGGGCAATCCCGCCTTCAAGGACTTCGTAGCGGACTCGGACGCCACCGTCGCACGGCGGCTGAAGCGGGCCGGGGCGATCATCGTTGGGAAGACCAACGTGGCCTTCATGCTTGCCGACTTCGGACAGACGGCAAACGAACTCTACGGCGTCACCAACAACCCGTGGGACACCACGCGCACACCGGGCGGCTCCACCGGCGGTAGTGCCGCTGCGCTGTCTGCCGGGATGACGTTCCTCGAATACGGATCAGACCTCGTGGGCTCCATCCGCATCCCGGCGAGCTTCTGTGGCGTCTACGGACTGAAGCCGAGTGCCGGGATCGTCCCCTTGAGCGGGTTTCAGCCACCGGCTCCCCCGCCTCCTCCGAGCGACATGACGTACATGTCCGCGGTGGGCCCGCTCGGCCGATCTCCACACGACCTCAGGACGGCGTTGAATGTTACCGGCGGGCCCGAGAACCACGCGGCCAAGGCCTACACTTGGGCCCTGTCGCCGCCGCGCCACTCCCGGCTGGAGGATTTTCGTGTCGGTGTCGTACTGGACCACAAAGGTGTCCCCGTATCCAGCGAGGTCACCGCACTGCTGTCCAACGCCATGGACGCGCTCGCCCGAGCTGGTGCGACGGTAGTCGAAGGCTGGCCCGACGGCGTAAACCCCGTGCAGGACTACGAATCGTTCGGATTCCACGTGCAGTCGTTCTTCGCCTTCCAAGAGCCCGGCGAAGACTTTGCGAGGATCTCGGAGTTCATCGACCACGAGAACCGCCGCATGGCGGCACGCGCCGCCTGGAACCGCTACTTCGACGACATCGCCGACGTTTTCTTGTGCCCGGTAAACTTCACGCCCGCCTTCCCGCATGACGCCAGACCCTTCGAAGAACGCACGATCTCGACGCCTGAAGGCGAGCAGCCCTATAACGACCAGGCTTTCTGGGTGTCGCATGCCTCATTGCCAGGCTTGCCCGCCGTGGCCGCACCCATAGGGCGCACCCCTAGGGGACTCCCCGTCGGCGCACAGGTTGTGGGTCCGCTCTACGAAGACGACACGGCGATCACGTTCGCCGAACTGTTCGCAGAAGTGTACGGTGGATACGAACCCCCGCCCCTCTAGTCAGCAGTCCCAAAGCGATCCAAATACTTGTCACCGACTGAGGACAGGAGTTGACTGTAATAGCAGCTAGCGTCCCCGACACGGCCAACAAGACCGCCGAGATCCGTACGTTCCGGATCGAAGGATCTGGGCGACTTTCACGGCCGGCTGCCCCAAACCTGCTGGCCTGACGAGCTGCCGGGCATCGGCGCGCAACCGTGTTTTGCTTGTGTATAGTGCCTCCAATAGCATCGCTCTCCTCCCGAGTAGGATAAGTTTAGCGCTTGGGGCAGCCGCTCGGACAGAAGCATCCACGAAAGGAGAGCCCATGACCGGTGAGCCGACGTTTTTTGAGATAGGTGTCGTCGATGCGGCGCGCGCCCGCGCCTTCTACGGCGGATTGTTCGGCTGGCGGATCGAGCCCGTGCCGTCCGCTGGCGGCTACCGGATCTCCACCCCGACGATCTCGGGTGGGATGCATGGGGGCGACGAGGGGGCGAGCCCACTCGTCTTCTTCGGCGTGGTGGACCTCGAGGCCGCGATGGTGCGGGTACGCGAGCTCGGGGGCCACGCCGAGACGCTCGAAAGCCGCGCCGACGTGCCACAGGAGGGGTCTTTCGGACGCTTCGCGCTCTGCCGCGACGATCAGGGCTCCCCCTTCGGGCTCCACCAAAGGCCCGCGGCGGAGGGCAAAGGAGCTCGAGAGCCCGCCGCCCACAAGCCGACGATAGACCACATCACCCTGCGGGTGAGGGACCTGCCGGCCAGCAGGCGGTTCTACGAGGCGGCCCTGGCTCCCCTGAGCCTCGGCCTGGAGTTCGAGCACGAGGGTCTCCTGGCCTTCGGAAGCGGGGAGAGCGGGAGGCTCATCATCTACGCAAGCGAGCGGCCCGTCGCCGGGTTCCACGTCGCCTTCTCCGCTCCCAGCCGGGAGGCCGTGGACCGTTTCCACGCCGTGGCGCTGGAGGCAGGAGGGCGCGATAACGGCGCGCCGGGGCTGAGGCCCGAGTACCACGCAGGCTACTACGGCGCCTACGTGTTCGACCCCGACGGCAACAACGTCGAGGCCGTCCACCACACCGTTCCTCCGGATAGAACCCATGATGGACAGCGCACACGCTAGATCCCTGTTTCTTGACAGTCGCAGCTAATCAGGAACGATTCTGACTTCCTTTGGCGATACGATCAAGCCATGATGGAGACAAGGGAGAAGGAGGCGCCAGTTCGAGATGAACATACAACCTTTCGAAGTGAACATCCCGCAGGCCGATCTCGACGACCTGCACGAACGCTTGACCCGCACACGCTGGCCTGATGAGCTTCCCGGTGTCGGATGGAGCCTCGGCGGCCCGCTTCCTATACGAGACGGCACACTCGACGGAGTGAGGTGCGCCGGGCACGGCGCCGCAGGGGTGGGTCCCAACGCCAACCACGACATCCGGCTCACCCCACCGGGATGAGAGAGGACGTGTACATGGGGGCCAGAGAACCGGCCCGCGGCAACGAGAGGAAGACCATTGACCATCCTGGTGACCGGTGCCACCGGAAACGTGGGGCGGCTTGTCGTGGATCGACTGCTGGCGATGGGCGCGACCGGCGTGCGGGCGCTGACCAACGACCCGGAGAAGGCGGCGCTGCCCGCGGAGGTGGAGGTCGTGGAGGGGTACATCGGCCGGCCCCAGACGGTGCCCGCCGCGCTCGGAGGGGTGGAGCGGATGTACCTCGCGCCGCTGCCGGAGACCGCGCGGGAGGTCGCGGGCATGGCGAAAGAGGCGGACGTCGAGCGGATAGTGGACCTCGCGGGGCGCGGGTGGTGGCGCCGCGTGGAGGAGGCGGTCGAGGAATCCGGCGTCGCGTGGACGCACTTGCGGCCGGGCGAGTTCATGAACAACTCCCTGATATGGGCACCCCAGATCCGCACGACGCGGACTGTGCGCGACGCCTATCCGGGTGCTGCCAACGCACCGATAGACCTGGACGATATCGCCGCCGTAGCGGCCGTAGCCCTTCTCGAAGGCGGGCATCTCGGCAAGGCTTACGAGCTGACGGGGCCGGAGAAGGTCACACGCGCGGAGCAGGTCAGGCTCATCGGGGAGGCGCTGGGCGAGGAGATCCCGTTCGTGGAGCTTACCCACGAGCAGGCGGTCGAGGAGCTGACGCCGGTGATGGGCGAGTACGCGAGTTGGTACCTGGACGGGAAGGCGGAGCTAGTCGAGGATCCGCAGGAGCCGATCCCGACGGTCGAGGAAGTCACGGGCCGCCAGGCGACCTCATTCGCCGAATGGGCCATCAGGCACGTCGAAGACTTTCGCTGAGGAGGAGAAGCACAACTCCTAAAGAGATGCGCCCGCTCTCCGAAGAAGAAGCTCGTACATTCCTGGAGGCGACGCGCGGTGACCCCTTCGACGCTCTCTACGCCGGGAGCCCAAGGACTTCACCGTCTACGCACGCGAGGCCGCTGCCACCGGCATCTGGGACGGCGGACGATGAGCGCCATCCTCTACACCGCGACGCTGGCCAGCGCCCTGGGGTGCGGGCTGGTCGCTGGGGTCTTCTTCGCCTTCTCGACGTTCGTGATGGCAGCGCTGAGGCGACTGAAGCCGGAGGAGGGGATCGCCGCGAGCCCAAACATGCCTCGATAGGACTATGACGAAGTGTGTGGAAGGGGCTTCGCGTAAACCGTACGACGGTACAGGCAAAAACTGTCCTTCCGCACGATGCACTCAGGCCTTCTCCAGGCCACCCTCTAAGCATGAAGCACAATCAGAGGAGGAAACCGATGGATGTCGCCAGAATGCCCGAACCGGGAGCCACGGAAGGCTCATCACGCCAGGACCTCCTGCTCATCTATGAGCAAACGAAGACGATCGCGATCGGCGCCGATGTCCTTTGGTTCCAGCCTGGCACGCACACCACAGAAGCCATCCAACTCGCTGCCGATGCGGAGCTTACGGTAGTGGCCGGGCGATGCATGGGTGCAACGCGCGGAGAATTGGGGCTCGGATCGGGACCATCTAGAACTGTTCGCCCGTCGGAATCTGCGATCGCACAATGAAAGTGAGCAGGTGCCGAATGGAACACGATCGTCGCATCGCGAGGATCTCCACCCCCTGATCCCCTTTTGGGGGATGCCTCTACCCCGGCTGACCAGTATGTTTCTTATAAGAAGAAGACCAACGATCGGAGCTTAGATCATGACTGACAATCGGCAAGATGACCTGGGAATACACCAAGCCAACCTCCTCGACGAGACGACCATACGGGAGTTTTCGTCGGAGGTGCGGGGCCGGATCATACGCCCCCACGACGACGGCTACGACGAGGCGCGCACCGTCTTCTACGGCGGGTTCGACCGCCGCCCAGCACTCATCGTCCGGGCTGAGGACGCAACAGACGTCTCGCGCGTGGTTACGCTCGCACGCGAGAGCGGGTTGGAGCTCGCCGTCCGCAGCGGCGGCCACAGCGTCGCTGGTCACAGTGTCTCCGATGGGGGAATCGTCCTCGATCTCTCAGAGATGAAGAACCTCGAGATCGACGTCGAGGGACGCACCGCATGGGCCCAGACTGGCCTAACCGCGGGCGAATACACGGCTGCAGTGGCGGCTCACGGCCTAGCAACGGGCTTCGGCGACACCGGCT
>JARDZQ010000158.1 GCA_029240775.1 Rubrobacteraceae bacterium
CGCGCGCCGCAGGGAGAGGACGAACTCTAGCGAGCGCAGGCGCTCCGGAGCTACGTAGAGCATCTTGATCTCCCCGGTCCTCACCCGCCGCTCCACCTCCCAGCGCTCCTCCGGCGAAAGCCCGGAGTGGAGCGCTGCAGCGTCGGTGACGGAGCTCTGGATCAGGGAGTCAACCTGATCCTTCATCAGCGAGATCAGGGGTGAGACGATCACCGTCAGGCTCTCCTGCATGAGCGCGGGCACCTGGTAGCACAGGCTCTTCCCGCCGCCGGTAGGCATCACCGCCAGAGTGTCGCGGCCCTCGAGGACGGCCCGGATCGCCTCCTCCTGTCCGGGCCGGAACGAGTCGAAGCCGAAGATCTCTTTGAGTACCTTCGATGGCATGGTCTAAATATAGGCTCTCCGCCACCGGCTTTAAAGCCCCTCAGGCTTCAGGTCACAGGCATCAGGTTTCAGGTACTTTGCTGAGGCCTGTAACCTACTCGTTCTCTCTCTGCTGTGGGGCGAACCTCGGGATTGGCCTGAGACCCCGGATCTGGCCGGGCGGACGGTCGCCCCGGTCGGGTGGCTCCTCGTCCTGCTGCGGTGGCCCTTCCTCTGCGGCGTCGAGGAGATCCTCCAGGCTGCGCCGGATGTCGGCGCAGGCCTTGTGGTAGACCAGCTTGAAGGCGAGGGCCGGCGCGGCGAGCGCCGGGATGACGCCGAGGAGGAACAGCGGGCTCTGGGCTCCGGCGAGCACGAACATCACTGCGAGCGTTACGCCGATGATCCCGCCGAGCGAGAGGTACTCCCCGCGCTGGTTGGAGACGTCGGCGGTCAGGTTCGCGTCGCACCGGCCCTCGTCGAGTCCCTCGACCCGAAGCTCCACCAACTGGGTCTTCAGCAGCGCCCGGTGGCCGGAGAAGTCGAGCGCGCGGCGAACGGCGCCCAGCATGTCCCCCGAGTCCCATAGAGAGCTGCTCTCGGTCTTGCGCCTGAGCTTGAGGCCCTGCTCGAGGCGCAGCAGCGACTCGAGGTGCTCCCTGGTCCTCTGCGGGGGTCGCTCGACCTCTCTAACGGCCCGGAGCCGCGCGGGGCCGTAGAGCTTCCAGGCAAGGGTGTGGGGCTCCGCCGTCTTCTCCGAGGCGAGGTCCCACATCGCCCGCCGCACGTCCTGCTCCGGGATGCCGGCAGCCGCGGCAACCTGCACTAGGACCTCGGGGGAGACGGAAGGCGTGCCGTTGTCGTCGCGTTGCCAGCGGCGAGCGTTAAGCTCCGCGGCGCGGCGCAGGATCATCTCGACCTCTGCGGGTCTCAGACGCTTGGTAGGCTCTTCCGCCATACGGGTTGTGATTCTACAGGTTTTAGAGCCTCTGATCTCGCTTCGAGGTGATGGAGAGTATCCGCGGCGTGTCCCTCAGGTACGACCACCCGGAGAGCAGCGTGAGGACCACGGCGACCAACATCGCCCACCACCCGATCACGGACATGATGCCGCGCCAGCCGGCGGCCCCCGGCTCCCCCAGGAGCAGGATAAAGACGGCGACACTCTGAGCGTTCATCTTCGCCTTGCCCCAGCGGTTGGCGGCGATGATCTCCCCGGCCTCGAGGGCGACCATCCGCAACCCCGTGACGGCGAATTCCCGGATCACCATGATCGCGGCCATCCACGCCGCCATGGACCCCTCGCCGACGAGGGCGAAGAAGACCGAGACAATGAGCGCCTTGTCCGCGATGGAGTCCATGAGCTTTCCGAAGCCCGTGACCTCGTTGGAGCGGCGGGCAACGACGCCGTCGAAGTAGTCGGTGAGGATTGCCCCGACGTAGATCGCGAGCGCGACCCAGCGGGCCCACCCGAAAGGCAGGTACAGCGCGACCATCAGGGGGATCACGGCCACGATCCGGATCAAGGTCAGCTGGTTGGCGAAGGTCAGACGCACTTGTCTCGCCCCGTCCCGCACACCGACTAAGTCCTCTCTCCGAGCCTCGACGCTTCTCGCGCGGCCAACGTAGCACCTTTCCCGGTGCGTCTCAAGGTGCCTGTGTCAACGCTCTGAGGTGCCCCGGATCTGGGTCACCGCCGGCCTCAGGAACAGGCCGACGATCCAGTCTGCGGCGACGCGCACCTTGCTCTGCGGGCTGTTGAGGCGCACGAGGTAGGCCATGCGCCAGAAGATGGCCGCGACGAGCCCGGTGAAGCGGACGCCCATTACCTCGTTTACGGCGAAGTCGCTCCCGAGCTCGACGAGCTGCCCGAGGGGCTTGTACTCGAAGCGGACCAGATCCTCCTCCCTGCCGTCGATGGTGGAGAGGACGTTGCGGGCGACGACGTGGCCCTGCTGGACGGCGGCCTGCGCTGTGGGCGGGACGACCATTCCGTCCTGCCCTTCACGGATATCTGCGACGGCGGCGCAGTCCCCGATAGCCCAGACGTTCTGGTACCCCTCGACGCGCAGGTACTCGTCTACCTTTATGCCGGTCCGCTCGTCTACGGGGAGGCCATCGGCTTCGATCCCGAGGTTCGGGCGGTTGCCGGCCGTCCAGATCACATTCTCCGTCGAGATGTTGTTGCCGCCCTTGAGCTTGACGCAGTTCTCGATGATCTCCTGGGCCATGGCGTTGGTCCTGACCTCGATACGCTGGTTGACCATGCGGGCGCGGGCGGCCTTGCGCAGAGCAGGATCGAGCTCCGGCAGGATGTTCGGGAGGGCTTCGAGCAGGATTATGCGGACGCGGTGCGGGTCTATGTTCGGGTAGTCCGGGGCGAGGTTCTCGTGGACTAGGGTGTGGATCTCCGATGCCACCTCGACCCCAGTGGCGCCGCCGCCTATGACGACGAAGGTGAGCTTGGACTCCGGCACCTCGCCCCTGATGAGCGAGACCTCCTCAAAGCGCTCTATTACCCTGTTCCTTATGCGCTCGGCGTCCTCGACGCCCCGCATGGTGAGGCTGTGCTCCTCGACGCCGGGGATGCCGAAGAAGTTGGGCAGCCCGCCGAGCGAGATGACGATGTGGTCGTAGGGGAACTCTATCCCGCCATCGGCCACCACGACCTTCTTCTCGAGGTCGAGCTTCTTGCCCTCGGCCCGCCGGAAGCTAGCGCCGGCTGTGATGAGGGCCCGCCTCAGGGGCTGGGCGACGTTGCGCGCGTCGATGTCGCTGCTGACTATCCCGGGCACCATCGGCCAGAAGGTGAAGAAGTTGTTCTTGGCAAGCACCAGTACCCCGACATCATCGCGGTTCTTGATGAGGTCGCAGAGGTCCCTGGCCGCCGTATACCCCCCGAAACCGCCGCCCAGGATGAGCACCTTGTTCTCAAAGTCACCGTAGGGAGGCTTCTCCCACGGGGCGTAGCGGGGAGAAGGATTTAGAGCTCGCCTGAGCGTCCCGAGCCCGACGGCCAACCCGCCGAGCACCAACCCGCCCTTGACCCATGCGTTCATACCGGCCTCCCGCGCTCTCTACATCACCCGGGTATCGAGACGTCAGCCTGCCAACCCTTTGCTTATCTTACCGAATGGCGCAACCCGGCAAAACATCGGCCCTAGAATACCGCTACCCGCACGGTTCTCTGGCGCGGCCCGTCAAACTCGGCCATAAAGACGCCCTGCCAGCGCCCGAGGTCCAGCTCACCACCCCTCACCAGCAGATGCTGCGTCCCCCCGAAGAAGCTGGTCAGGAAGTGCGAGTCGCTGTTGCCCTCGGCGTGCTCGAAGCGCACGTCGAGGGACTTTATCAATGCCTCGCACGCGGCAGCGAGGTCGCGCCCCACGTCGGGGTCGTAGTCCTCATTGACGGTGACACCTGCGGTCGTATGGGCGGAGGAGATCACGCATAGCCCCTCCTCCACCCCCGCCTCGCTAACCGCGCGGCGTATCTCATCTGTTATTGACACGAACTCGTAGCGCTCCCTGGTCCGAACCGGTATGGCGCTGAATATCATGGTCCTCCTTTCGTTTGAAGCCATCAGGCATCAGGGTTCACGGTCTTCTTGAAGTCTCAAAACCTGTGGCCTTATCCGAGCACCTCAGGTAGCCTGGCGACGCTCTCGAGGACGAGATCCGGCTCGCCCTCCGCTTCGGGGCGGTACTTGCCCGTCTTGACGAGTATCCCCCGGAGCCCCGCGGCTTGTGCCCCGGCTACATCGGACTCTGTGTCGTCCCCGACCATGGCGACCTCGTGTGGTTCGAGCCCCATGTCCGCCAGGGCCAGGCGGAAGAAAGCTCGCTCGGGCTTTCCCACGACGGTGGCGCTCTTGCCGCTCGCGTACTCGAGGGCTGCGACGAACGGTCCGGCGTCCAGAGACAGCCCTTCTTGCGTGCGCCAGTAACGGTTCTTTTGCAAGGCAAGAAGCTCCGCACCCCCCACGAGAAGCCGAAAGGCGGCGTTCAGGCGGTCGTAGGCGAAGCCCTCGCCGAGGTCCCCGACCAGCACGTAGTCCGGGCATTCCTGGTCGAGGGTGATTTCTCGCAGGTCCTCCAGGAGGGATTCGTCGACGAGGGGGAAGCAGCTTCTGTCCCCGATCAGGCCGGCCGCCGCCCTGGCGGGCGTGAAGATCTCCGCCTCGTCGACCCCGAAGCCTAAAGACCGAAGCTGCTCGCATACGGCTCGTCGGGGCCTCCGGGTGGTGTTGGTGACGTAGCGGAGCGCGAGGCCCGAGGTCTGCAGACGCTCGATGGCCTCGCGGGCCCCCTCGACCGGCTCCTCGCCAACGTAGAGGGTGCCGTCCAGGTCCAGCAAGAGTCCCCTGACGCGCATGCGTCCATGATAGCCGCGTCCGGCGGAGACTATCTACCGCTCGCAGTCACGCCAGCGTTTCGCCGTATCGTATTCAGGAGAGCGGCAACATCACGTTCGCCCTGTAAGGGGCTCGGGCACACAAACGCTCGTACCAGGCCTCCAGGTCGGGCATGGGAGGTCGTTCGATATCCAGACCAAACCAGCGGTATGCCGTCGCCCCAAGCGGTATGTCCGCCATGGTAAACGCCGGGCCCGCAACGTAATCTCGCCTGGCCAGGTGCGCGTCGAGTATGGCCAGGTCATCGGCCGTTTTGCTTATGGCTGTGGCTATGGACGCGCGATCCCTCTTGTGCGGCGGCGTGCGGACGAGCCCGATAAACGCCGGGCGGAGGCTGGCCCAGAGCGTACCCATCTGCCAGTCCATCCACCTGTCTGCGTCGGCCCTATGTGCGAGGTCCTCCGGGCACAGCGAGCCCATCCCGTGTTTGGCGGCGAGATACCGCACTATGGCGTTGGACTCCCAGAGCACGAAACCGTCGTCGGAGATCGTCGGCACCAGACCGTTGGGGTTCAACCGGAGGTACTCGGGCTCCCTGTT
>JARDZQ010000159.1 GCA_029240775.1 Rubrobacteraceae bacterium
GCCCTCCCCGTCCCCGCGCTCTCGCCCACGAGAGCCTTTCCGACGCCGGTCCTGCCGCTGCCCAATTTGGGAGGGCCACTCAACAGGTTGAGCTACGGGCTCTTCTTCCGCTCGAGCACCGCGCCGTACCGGCGCGTGGTCAACCGCTGGCGCCAACGTACCCTCGGCTTAGCGCCGCTTTCCCCGCTCGCGAGCGAGCTGGAGCGCGACGGCAAGCCCGTCACCAGGCTTTACTGCTGCAGCCCACGCGTCGTCCCCGCTCCCGTCGATTGGGACGAATCGACGAAGGTGACGGGGTACTGGTTCCTCGACGGGGCAAGAGGGTGGCGCCCGCCCGAGCAGCTTGCCGCGTTCCTCCAGGAAAGGCCGGCGCCGGTGTACGTCGGGTTCGGCTCCGCGGCGCCCGACCCGGTGGGCTCCCGCGCCGCGGCAATCGCGGCCTTGGAGGCGTTGGGGCTGCGCGGGGTGCTCGCGACCGGTCGGAGCGGCATAGCGAGCCCGCAGGTCATCGAGATCGAGGGCGCCCCCCACGACTGGTTGTTCCCGCGCATGGCCGCCGTGGTGCACCACGGGGGGGCCGGCACTACCGCCGAGGGTTTGCGAGCCGGTAAGCCGACGGCCGTCTTCCCCTCGAACCTCGGCGACCAGCTCTACTGGGGCAGGCGTGTGCACGCCTTGGGAGCGGGGCCCGAGCCCGTCCCGCAGAAGAAGCTCACGACCGAGCGGTTGGCCGCCGCGCTCCGCGCCGTGACGGAGGACGAGGGCATGCGACGCCTTGCCGAAGAGCTAGGACAGGGGATACGTGCGGAGAACGGCGTGGCGCGGGCCGTTGAGATCATCGGCGAAGTCAGGAGGACCTCCTAAAGGCGCGGCTCAGGAAAGGAGATAGGGCAGTGGCGACCACTGCGACAACATCAGCCCCTACGACGGCAGCGAGGCCCTTCCCGCTAATGTATTTCGTGATTGGACGCAAACAATGACGGGTAGGCTTGCGAAGAATTTTTCGTCAGCGCATCTCTTTCCGACCACCAGTACGGCGAGGAAGACGTCATAGTCGAGACCATCCCAAAGAAGAAGAAGCTCGCCGACACTGGCGGCTCTGCGTTGATCCTACCCGCTGGTGCGTTGCTACTCAGCGCGGGCCATCTGCTCATCTCCATCTCGGGCGAATTTCCGAGAACTCCACCCTTCTAGGCACTTCGGTGAATAGCGGGGGCGCCTCCGCGTACACTGGTGTCGAAGGCGTTGCTCAACGAAGGAGGTGAGCGTGCAATCCGAGGAGGTACTCGAGCTCATCGGCTCCGCGCCCGAACGCTACGATTCCGTGCGTGCCGCGCTGCGCTACCGGGGCGACGGAACCACGAAAAAGGAGATCCGTGAGCGCATAGTGCGGCGCGCGTTCCAGATCTCTCCTCGGGAAGCCTACAAGCCGATCCGACACTTGGAGCCAGATGGCCCCTTCGGGTGGCGCTGCCGGGCATGGCACGCAGACCAGTACCACTGGCGCATGGAGACGGAAGTGCCGGGCGGCGGGGTAGAGATCACCGCCTCAAAGGGCCGCAGGCGACTGCCGATCGGTGGGCCGCCCGGCAGCGGGCTGGTGTGGAATCGCCGCGTCGGTGCAGGCTCGCGTGAAGACGACCCGCGATGGTTTATGCTGGCCACCGATCACTACTGGACCTTCTACCCCCTGCTCACGGACGAGATCTGCGGGATCTCCTACGCACTGCGCCCTCTAGACCTTACGGTGGAGGGGACGGTGATGTGGGCGGGGCGCGAGGCGGTGCGCCTTAGGGGCGTGCCGGGGGAGGAGTGGGATTGGGGATGGGATCCCGACCCCCTCAGTTGGGGCGCGGACGAGTACGAGGCCGTGGTGGATGCCGAGCGCGGCGTGTTGCTGCGCTGCGCCTCACGGCTGGGGGGAGAGGACTTCGACGCCCTGGAGGTCGAGGAGATCCACTTCGACGAGCAGTTCCCCGAGGACACCTTCGCCTCGCGCGAACCCCTACCGTGGCCTTAGCAGGTCACATTCCCAGGTAGCGAACTTCCGAGAACACATCTTCTGAAACCGTCCGAAAAGGGTTTGAGCAACGCTCCGAGCGTGGATTTGGCGAGTGTACGGAGCACGCAAGAGGCCTTTGAGAGGTCTGAAGGGCTACGCTGCAGTACCCTCCGAGCCTTTTCGGACAGTTTCTCTAGGCAATAGGGTGCATAAGGGCAAGACGAAGGGCCGGAGCGTGCAACTCCGGCCCCCGGCCAATAGCGGGTTCGTTCTTACAACCTTTGGGCAGCGACCCAGGCCGCGCCAGCAGCGAGTAGTAGGCGTACTCGCCACTGAACAGAAGTACCGCTGCAACGAGACCCAAGGCGCAGAAGAGCCAGCCGATGGGGTTATGGGGAGGGAAGCGAGGGGCGACGATGGCGCCGAGCGTCGAGAAGCCCACCGCCACGAGTGCGTCCTCGGCCCACTCCTCGAAGACAGGCACGGTCGGGAGCGCCTCTCGGCTGAGGACCAACAGGAGTAGCCCGGCTGCGGCGAGCGCTACGGAGACAGCACACATGTACCACGACGGCCAGGTGGCCTCGATGGGGCTCTTGCTTCTGCTTTCGCGACCGGTATCCAACCGAGGCGCTCCCCTTCCCCTCTACAGGCTCGTAGAGGCTACCAGTATTGGGAAGGCAACGCATCCCGCCAACGAACTATTTTCATTGCGAACCTAGTGTCGAACGCTCACCAGGATCAGACTACTCGCCCACCTTCCGAGAAGTAGTAACGCCCTTCGCACTGAAGGCCGCTACGAAGGTGCCGTCCTGGCGCCTGAGGACAGCTAGGTCGGGACCAGATTGTCCAGGTGGTAGCCGAACTTCGGTAGCCTCACGTCTTCCATGGCGTCTCCTCGTGCTGCTCGGCCGCGCAGACCGGGACGCCGCAGGGCTCGTAGTACCCAGGCTCATCTTGTTGGCGCTCTCTAAGTTCCCTCCAGGCTTCTTCGCCTTCGAGCTGTTGTAGGTGATCTCCCGGCCGCGAGGACAACTGATCTTCGCCCTCGGAGTGGGTCTTGTCCCAATCTGCTATGTGTGTCACTTGAGCCCTTCTTGCTCTTCGTGCCGCGATCGACTCGTCTATCTGCCAAGAGATACTTATCCTCTGCTGGGGTCGGGGAGGATTGGCCAAGGGGCGAACGATGTTGCGGGTAAAGGGATGATCTCTTGGCCTTCGGTCGGGCACTCCTCTTACCCTCCGGGTGCAGCTCCTCTATTCACCCGAGTGCGTAGAAGGTGGGTTCTCGGAAGTCCACTGAATAACATTTAACACAAATATCATTCATTTGGGGGATACGGGACCCGCCCGACGTCACTATGGTGTTACCGACGTCTAAGCGAGGAGATAGCGCGCGAAGTGAGCACGGAAGACTTCCTCTTCCCCGTGTTTGAGTACCACCTGGACGAGTCCGATCCCGATATCCTAGTGCTACGCCGCCAGGACGACACGTTCGTGGCAGCCTTCAGCGGGCAGGGCTTCACCAAGGAAGGTATTATCGAAGCGGCTAAGGAAGACTACCGTGAACTCCTCTGGGTCCGTTGGGCTCGGCAAATGGAGGATACCGACCAACACAAGAGCGCTTCACCCTGACGCGGGGCTTATTCACCCAAGTGCCTGGAAGGTAGGTGTTCTCGGAATTCGGGGAATCCTGGTGTCCTCCGAAGTTCAGCGCGCTACCCTAGCGTTCTCCAGCTCGTCGTGAGGGTTCCCTAATCTTATCGAAGTAGTTGCTTAGGTGGTCTAGCTGTCTTGGACGGCCCTGCTAATAAGGTCCAAAAGTACCTGAGGATCTCACATCGCCAAATCACTCGCGCACACGGTTAGGCGTCAGCGGCGGTGGATGGCAGCGGTGTTGGGTCGCGAGAGATTGAAAGTATATCCGTAGCAGATTTAGACGCCTCCAACTCCCAATAACCTAACATTGTTCTCCTCTCGTCTGATATGCTTCTTTCTGTGATCGAGCTCGGCATCAAGCGCGATACCCGTTTGACCCCTTCGTTCTACGCGCCATCTCCTGCGCTGAGCAGGTGGGCCTGCGGCTGGTATGGGGTCGGCCACACGGCCCGGAGGGAACCCGGAGACATGCGGGGGACGGTGGTTGGCAAGAAGGGGCGGTTCAAGGGGCTGCTGCATACGAGAGGAGGTGATGCTTAGAGCGTAGAGATAAGGACGGTCGTATATGACTCTCACCCATCGGACGGGCTTGTACGAAGCCTGCCAACAGATTTCCCCTATCCAACCCGACCATGCTACCTTGCCCATCCAGGAGGGCTTCAACTGGTCTTCCTGCCTCGGTGATGCTCGCTTTGACCGGCTCTACCTGGTGGTCTTCCGGTCAATGCTACGAGTGACGGCGGACCTGGAGCTCCTGTGTGAGCACGACAAAAGAGTATACGCCGAAGCCCTAGACGTGGGCGGCCTCCTGCACTACTTCAAAGGCGAGGTGAACGGGCGCCGCGAGTGCCTGTCGTTCTGCCTCTGGGAGAGCCGGGAGCAGGCGCGTAGGGCCTCCAGTGGTTCCTTGCACCGGGCGGCGACCGAGATTGTGGCCGAGACGTACGAATCTTACAGCCTTGAACGCTACGAGGTGATGAAGGTTAAGGGGCCGAAAGGGAGCCTCGTCTTTCGGCCGCTCGAAGGAGTTACGTCCTGCCCCGGTACGAGTGAACCCGGCCAACCTACATGACGTCGGTCCCCTTAGTTGCGCGCGAGGGAGGCGTAGGCAGGGGGCACGTTGCAGTAAACGCTATGGCGCTGGCGGGTCTTCGCCCCGATCATTCCCCTCGTCTCCGCAGCTTGGCGTCGGACGTGAGGAAGCGCCGAGCGTTCCGCTTGAGACCCTCGCGGAGCCCTTCGCACGAATAGAGTCACTATGCCCATTACGCTTTCGGGTGGTGCTAGGCGGGGACCAATACGTACTCGAAGTCCTGAGGTAGAAGAGCGGCATCACCGTTACGTAGCCTACAGAATACAAACCGCGCAGTGCTTAGATTCTGCGCCCAACTGCCCAACGGAGCCCTGAAGGTGGAGATCGTCTGAGATGGGATCTCGGAAGTCCGCCGCGGTACGAAGTTATCCGAAGGGCGGGCGAAACTTGCGGCACACCTATGCGGGATTCATCACCAATTCATCCACCCTTGCTCTAATATGAACGCGAGCGGCACCCCACCGGGCTCTGGTTGGACCGTATACCGAGAGAATAACGAGAGGCTAGATGCCTGATTTCGACACCCAAAGACTGCAGGGACCCAACGAACCAAACAGGCTCCGCACCCTGTTGATCGCGAAGTGGCTTCGCACGGTGCTGATTG
>JARDZQ010000160.1 GCA_029240775.1 Rubrobacteraceae bacterium
TCACCTCGTCCAGGATCTTGCCTTCCGGGGAAACCACCGCGGCGGCGATCTTGGTCCCGCCCACGTCCACCCCTATGGCGTTCATCCCTTACCTCCTTGCTTCCCTCCGGAGCTCCTGCTTCGCCTCTTCGGAGTTGCCGGCCACCCCTACAGACATACCGCCGCCGCACTATGGCTGCCTCTATCGACACACCTCCTGCCGCACGTTGAAAGTAGCTTTAGCGGCCTCGATCGAAGAGAGCTCCACACGTTAACCCTGGACGAGAGTTTCCTGCCACGGTCGAGGCCAATGTCGCTCCGTCACCATGTGCCTCTTCGCTCCAGGCGACCTATCGCCAACGCATCGAGCGAGACGTCGTCGAGGCTGGTCACGACGAGATCGGCGCCCGCCTCCTCGAGGAGCTCCTCGTCCTCGGCCCGCGCAAGGCCGAGGGCAGCCATGTTGCCCGCCTTCGCCGCCTGCACGCCGTTCGCCGCGTCTTCGACGACGAAGCTTTCCTCCGGCGGTACCTCGAGCTCCTCGGCGGCGGTCAGGAAGATCTCCGGGTGCGGCTTGCCCTGCTCGAAGTCTCGCCCGCTGACGTTAGCGTCCAGGATGTCCAGGAGGGTGTAACCGGGCCGCACGAAGCCGTAGGAGAGGCCCTCTCCCTCAACGAACTCGTCCAGCCGGATCCTCTCCAGAAAAGCGTTGGCGTTCTTGGAAGAGGAGGCCGCCGCAATACGCAAGCCCATGTCCTTGACCGCGAGCACGAAGCGCAGAGCGTCTGGGTAGGCGTGGAACTGACTCGCCTCGATCAGCTCTACTATCATCACCTGCTTGCGGTCGCCGTACTCCCGGGCGCGCCTCTCGGCGTCGGGCACCTCGAAGTGTTCCAGCGCGGACTGCGCGCCCGCATATCGCGGCTTGCCGGACATGACGCGCTGGTAGACCTCCGGCGTGAACTTTTCGGGAGCATAGGTCGTCTGGCCCCTGACGTCACTCCAATCGTTCTCCATCAACTGGCGCAGGCCCTCGCGCCAGGCTTGCTCGTGCGGCGAGTCGACCAGGACGCCGTCCACGTCGAAGATAGTGCCACGAAAACTCATGTAGTCTCTCCCTTCTGTCCCCCCTTCTGACTAACCTACGTCACTTGGAGCGACCGGCGTGCCCCTGAAGTCGGCTTCTATCTCCTCGAGGGTACGGCCCTTGGTCTCAGGCACCAGGAAGTACACGAACAGCCAGGTAATCACTCCGATGGCTGCGTACAGCCAGAATGTGCCGGTCTGACCAAAGGCGCTGATGAGCAGCAGGAACGTCAGAGAGACGATGAAGTTAGAGCCCCAGTTGGCGAGGGAAGCCATGCTCATGGCCTTGCCGCGGATGTTCAAGGGGTAAATCTCCGAGATCATCAGCCAGAAGACCGGCCCCAGGCTTATCGCGAAGGAGGCTATGTAGAGTGCCAGGCACCCCGTCGCCAGGACCCCTAGCGAGGGCGAATCGGCCCCGAGCCTGAAGACCAACCCCAGCATAAACAGGCTCACGACCATACCAGCGACCCCGATCAGGAGCAGCGGTCTGCGTCCCAGCTTGTCTATGAGCCATACGGCGAGGATCGTGAACCCGACGTTCACCACGCCAACGCCTAAAGAGGTGGCGACGATGGCGCCTCCGGGCGAGAAGCCGGCGGCCTCGAGCGTCGTCGGAGCATAGTAGATGACGGTGTTGATGCCGGTTATCTGTTGGAAGATGGCAAGACCTATCCCTATTATGAGGGCTGGCCGAAGAAAGGGCTGAAGAAGCTCTGCGTAGCCGACCTGCTCCTGCTCCTCCTCTACGCGCCGGATCTCCTCGATCTCCTCTATTTCCCGTTCCACTTCGGCCTCGTTGCCGCCCAGCGTCCTCCTCAGCACGTTGCGGGCTCTCTCTGCGAAGCCGTTTTCGTAGAGCCAGCGTGGGGTCTCCGGCAAGTAAAACATCCCGACGCCCAGGACCGCTGCCGGGATAATCGCCACCGCGAACATCCAGCGCCACCCCTCGATGGGAGTGAACGCGACGCCCACCAGGTAGGAGACCAGGATGCCTATCGTGATCATGAGCTGGTTGAGCGAAACCAGCGCCCCACGCGTGTCAGGCGGGGCTATCTCGGCGATGTAGAGCGGCACGACGAGCGAGGCCAAGCCGACGCCCAAACCCAGCACAAAGCGGCCGAAGATCAGAATTTCCACGGTGGGCGTCAAGGCCACGATCAGGGCTCCAACGGCGAAGATAATCGCAGCCAGCAAGGCAGTCCACCTGCGGCCGAAGCGGTCCGCGAGCGCCCCGCCCGAAATAGCACCGACCACGGCACCGACCAGCAAGACACTTACAATGAGGCCCTGTACCAAGTCCGAGAGCGGCCCGAGGTCCTCCCGTATAAACAGCAAAGCCCCCGAGATCACGCCCGTGTCGTAGCCGAAGAGCAAGCCCCCCGTTGCCGTGATCGCGGCTGCAACCTTTACAAACGTTGTCTGTTCGCCACTACCTGCGTTGCTGTTTCCTGTAGACATCCCACCCCTTTCCCCGAGCGTTACAGAAAGCTCCTATGGCCTATTCGTTGTATGGTAGGGTCTCAGCCAGCCGCTCCTCCTCGTGACCCTCCATGTTGATACCCTTTTGCCAAATCTTCATGCATCTTTCGGGGCAAAATGTTCGACTCGCACCTCCAGACCTTTACTCAGCCAAGCCATCTACCAGGGTTGATGAGTCGCTCGAGTACGACATGTCCGAATACTTGGCCGTTCCTTGTGCCTATGCGTCTTACACTACGGTACACCTCCTACCACAATACGGGACACTAGCAGCGAGGTTGTGTTAACCGTACCATGAGACAGTTTCCCACCTGATTGCCTGCGATGATCCGTATTGCGGGACAAAAGGCCAGACGAAGAGTTGGATTGTTCTAATTTCCTTGGGAAGAGCGAGTCTGACTCGCTGTGGGAAGGGTGTACGTTGCAGCAAATGGAAGGACCATCGGGGTTCAGGGCATCGCCCGTACCACCGACGTCTTGCGCGCTCTCGAAGCCGAGCCCGGGGGTTTGAGCCTCGCGAATGTCGCCCAGCGCATTGAGCTGCCACGCTCGACCGTCCATCGCATCGTTACGGCGCTCAAGGCCGAGTCGTTGGTTGTCCCGGCCTCGCCGAGCGGCGGCTACCGTCTGGGGCCGGAACTCGCGCGATTCGCGGCCTCCGCGGGCGGGGAGCCCAGAGAGTCCGTGCGTCCGTTTATCGAGCGACTCCGGTACGAGGCCGACGAGACGGTCGATCTAGCCGTGTTGACCAGGGATCGGGTCTTCGTTGTCGACCAGGTGGCGGCCCCGCACCGTCTGCAAGCCCTCTCCGCGGTAGGGGTGTCCTTGCCGACGCACTGCACCGCGATCGGGAAGGCACTGCTCGCCGGCCTCGCCGACGAGCAGATCGAGAGGCTGTTGCCCGAACGTCTGCCCGCGGAGACGACCAACACGATCACCGACCGCGCCGAACTGCTCGCCGAGCTCGAAAGGGTGAGGGCTATCGGGGTGGCATACGACCGAGAGGAACTCACGGTCGGCATCTCCGCGGTGGGCGCGGCGATCCGGGACGCTGGCCGCGTCGTCGCGGCCCTCAGCATCCCCGTGCCGACGGCGCGGTTCGCCGGCCAGGAGGAGCGCCTTGCCGAGATCCTCCTGAGAACCTGCGCCGAGGTAAGCGTCACGCTCGGCGCCAACGGGCACCCGCGCTCCTGAGCCATCGCTTTCGACGCTTGCGGCTGAACAATGCCAAGGCAATGCGCCCGACGCTCAGCCGATTTTGGCCCCATGTACGGGGCGCGCGAGTATCGCCTTGCTGTCTCCTCGACGTGGTGCGCGTTGTCGACTCTGCCGTCGCGCGTCCGGCTTGGCAACATCTGGTAACAACTTAGCAACAATTTGATAACGCGTCCCAGAATGGTGCGCAACCCTCTTGTATGCAGCACGAGAGGTGCTAGATTGGATTGTAGTGTATGCCGCTGACATATAGTTGAGGCGGCCGATGTTCGAAGGGAGGTGTGATGGCTATCTCTGGTGCTCTGGCCGTTGCGAAGCAGGAAGGATTATCGGGTATTCACCGCGGGGCGGAGCGGGCGTTGGGGCGGTTCCGAGTTGGCATCTGGCCGGTCGTGCAGACAGCCGTCGCAGCGACCCTTGCCTGGTCCGCGGCCACGCTGGTGCTGGGACACGAGCGTCCGTTCGTGGCGGCGATAGCGGCTGTGATCTCGGTCGGCGCGGTGGCCGGGCAGACGCTGAGGCGCGCCGCGGAGTGGATTTTTGGGGTCACCGTGGGTCTCGCGGTGGCGGACCTCATCATGCTCGCCATAGGCACGGGGCCGATCCAGACCGGGGTCATAGTTGGTTTGGCGATGTTCGCCGCGCTCCTGATCCGGAGCGGGGTCATGTTCGTGACCGAGGCGGGCGTCTCCGCAGTACTCGTGGCCGGCCTCGACCCCACGACTTACGGGGTGTCGCCGGATAGGCTCCTGGAGGCCCTTGTGGGTGGCGGTGCGGCCCTGGCCGTGAGCGCGGCCTTCCCCAGCAACCCGAGCCTGCGCGCCAGGCAGGCGACGCGGCCCGTTCTGGAAGACCTCGCCACCGCTTTGAGGGACTCGGCCGCCGCCCTTATCGGCGGCGACCTGGAGCTGGCGCAGGAGGCGCTCTCCGAGGCGCGTCGCATAGACGGCCAGGTCGCGCTGCTGCGCGAGCAGCTCGACGGTGGGTACCAGATCGCGCGCTACTCCCCGCCGCGCAGGCGGCACCTCGGGCACCTGGCCCACTACGCAGCCGCGGCCGACCAGCTCGACCTCGCCGTGCGCGACACCAGGGTGCTGGCCCGCGCCGCCGTGACGCTGGTGCGCGAGAAAGGGGCCTCGCCCGGGCAGCTTCCCGAGGCGATCCTGGGCCTCGCCCTCGCGGTGGAGGCCCTCGCCGGCCGCCTGGAGAGGCCGGATCACTCGCTCGACGACGCCCGCCAGTTCGCGCTCGTGGCTGCCGGCGAGGCGACCTCCGTGCTCGAGAGGAACAACGACCTCGAGACCAGCGCGCTCGTCGCCCAGATCCGGTCCACGGCCCTTGACCTGTTGCAGGCCGCCGGCATGGAGTCCTCCGAAGCCCTGGAAGCGCTGCGCAAGGCGTCGAGCCCCGCCTCGGGGTAGGGGTTGTCCCCCGGGTGGCCGCTGGTAACGCGTCCGCTAGAATAACTCCCTGACGTACGGTCGGGGAGGAAGCGTGAACGTTTTCGGCATCGACGTAGGAGGATCGGGGATCAAAGGCGCCCCCGTGGACACCGAGACCGGCGAGCTGCTCGCGGAGCGAATATGGGCCGGTGGGGTGCGGGTTCCCGGCGGTCATCAAGGACGGGGTCGTGCGGACCGCAGCGAACATCGACAAAGCGGCCATAGGCTTCGACATGCAGGAGAGGCTGGAGCGTGAACTCAAGGGCCCGGTGCGCGTGATCAACGACGGCGACGCGGCAGGTCTGGCGGAGATGCGCTGGGGCGCAGGCCGGGGGTGCGAGGGCGTCGTGCTCATGCTCACGCTCGGG
>JARDZQ010000161.1 GCA_029240775.1 Rubrobacteraceae bacterium
CATCCTCCTCGTCGTGATGATGCCAGACGAACTCGCCGAGCAGCTTGACCAGTTTCACGTGCTGGCCGTTCAGCTCGCCCACTATCTTCGGGTTCCAGTACTCGTCGAAGAACGCGAATCTGTCCTTGATGTTGACCTTGTCCACGCTCAATGAGCCACCTCCGCTCCCCCGGGCTCGCCGAAGAGATCCCGCTCGTATGCTTCCCGGAGATCCTGCAAGCTCACGTCCAAGTGACTGCCTATCTTGAACCTGTCCCCGCCGACCGTCCCGATCTGGTCATATCCTGGCGCCTCTGCCAGCGCATCCTGCAACTCGTACCACCGCTCCCAGGACACGGCGACGATAAAGTCACCGGCTCCTTCGCCGAAAAAGGCAACGTCGGCCCGTCCCCTGCCCGGACCGGCGATCATGCGCTCCAGCACGTCTTCGTCGTACTCGAAGCCCAGCCCGCCAGCGAGCGCCATCTCTGCCAGCGCGACGATCTCGCCCCCTCCGGAGACGTCGTGAGCTGTGTCCACGAGCCCCTGCGCCACGAGACGCCGCACGAGATCTGAAGTCTTCTTTCCGGCAAGAAGATCCGGCTCGGGCGGCCTGCCGGCAACCTTGCCATGGACTATCTCCAGGTACTCGGAGCCGGCTAGCGTCATCTCGGGGCCGCTCCAGATTACGACGACCATGTCCCCTTCGCGTTTGAGGGCCGGGGTCGCGTGGCGGCTCACGTCTTCCAGAACTCCGACCATCCCCACCACGGGTGTAGGATAGACCGCTCCGGCCTCCGTCTCGTTGTACAGGCTGACGTTGCCACTGACGACCGGGGTCTCTAGAGACTCGCACGCCTGGGCCATGCCCTCGATGGACTCGGCTAGCTGGTAGTAGCCCTCCGGCTTCTCCGGGCTGCCGAAGTTGAGGCAGTTGGTGATCGCGAGCGGCCTCGCCCCGACGCACGAGAGGTTGCGATACGCCTCGGCGACCGTGGCCGCACCACCGCCTCGCGGATCTAGAAAGCAATGGCGGCCCCGGCCGTCGGTGGTCATGGCGTAGCCGAGCTTGGTGCCCTTGACCCTCATCACCGCCGCGTCGGCTCCTGGAAAGACGACGGTATCTGCGCCGACTTCGTGATCGTACTGCTCGAAGATCGACCGCCGCGAGCACAGGTTCGGGTGCGCGAGCATCCTGAGGAGAACCTCGTTGTAATTGCCGGGATCGGGGATCTCCGTGAGTTCGAGCCTCTGCACCTCGTCGAGGTAAGGTGGTCTGACGACCTCCCGCTCGTAGACCGGAGCGTCTGCGAGGTGTTCGGCGGGGACGGAGCCAGCGGTCTCGCCGCCACTCTTTACCCGCAGGTCTCCGTGGCCGGCGACGCGCCCGATCATGGCTCCGACCAGCCCGTAGCGCTCGGCCATCTCGAGGACACGTTCCGCTTTATCAGGCTCGACGATGGCGAGCATGCGTTCTTGAGACTCCGAGATCACTATCTCGTAGGGTTCCATCCCGCTCTCTCGCAAGGGAACCTTCTCGGCGTCTACCTCGATGCCGACGCCGCCCTTGGCAGCCATCTCGGAGGCCGAGGACGTAATGCCGGCGGCGCCGAGGTCCTGGAGGGAGACAAGGAGGTCTTCTTCGAGCAGCTCGAGACAACACTCGATGAGCATCTTCTCCGCGAACGGGTCCCCGACCTGGACGTTGGACCTCCTGGACTCTGACTCCTCCGTCAGCTCGTCGGAGGCGAAGGTGGCGCCGTGGATGCCGTCGCGCCCGGTCTTGGAGCCTAGGAGGACGACGAGGTTCCCTACGCCGGTCGCCCGCGAGCGGACGAGGTCCTCGGTGCGGATGAGCCCGACGCACATCGCGTTGACGAGCGGGTTGCCGGAGTAGGCGGGGGCGAAGTCTACCTCACCACCGACGGTCGGCACGCCGACGGCGTTTCCGTAGCCCCCGATACCACGCACCACTTCTCTAAACAGGTACCGGTTCCTCTCCTCGTTCATAGGCCCGAACCGCAAAGAGTCGAGCAGGGCCACGGGCCGCGCGCCCATCGCGAGAATGTCCCGGATGATGCCGCCCACCCCCGTTGCCGCCCCCTCGTAGGGCTCGATGGCCGAGGGGTGGTTGTGGCTCTCGACCTTGAACGCGAGCGCCCACCCTTCCCCCACCTCGACGACCCCCGCGTTCTCGCCCGGCCCCTGCAACACGCCCGGTCCGAAGTTCGGGAAGCGTCGCAGCAGAGGCCGGCTGTTCTTGTAGCCGCAGTGCTCGCTCCACATCACGGAGAAGAGCGAGAGCTCCAGGTAGTTGGGCGGGCGGCCGAGGAGCTCGAGGATGCGGTCGTACTCGAAGTCCGAGAGGCCCAGAGCGCTGTAAGTCTCCTGGAGGTTCAAACCCTCGCCCCCGCGAGGACGGAGCGCAGGATACGGAGCCCCTCATCCGAGCCTAGCACGGGGTCCGACACCCGTTCCGGGTGGGGCATGACGCCGACGACGTTCCGACCCTCGTTGCAGATCCCGGCGATGTCGTTAGCCGAGCCGTTCGGGTTCTCCAGGTATCGCAGCACGACGCGCCACTCATCCTCTAGCCGCGCGAGCGTCGCGGGGTCGGCGAAGTAGTTCCCCTCGTTGTGGGCCACCGGAAGGGCAAGTTCTTCATAGGGTTCGCATAAGACGGTCCAGGGCGTATTCGTCGCCTCGACGCGCACGCGGACGCGCCGGCAGACGAAGCGCATGCCCGTATTGCGCAACAGAGCGCCTGGCAAGAGGTGGGCCTCGGTGAGGATCTGGAAGCCGTTGCAGACACCGAGGACAGGGCCTCCGGAGCGGGCGAAGTATTCGAGCGGGGCCATCACCTTCGCGAAGCGGGCTATGGCGCCGGGCCTGAGGTAGTCGCCGTAGGAGAAACCGCCCGGCACGATCACGGCGTCGACGCCTTTCAGGTCCGCGTCGGCGTGCCAGAGCTCGACCGGCTCGGCGCCCATCCGCTCGACGGCGTAAAGGGCGTCCCGGTCGCAGTTAGAGCCGGGGAAGACGGTGACCCCGATCCTCATCCCACCACCTCCCACTCGTACTCCTCTATCGTGGGGTTCGCGAGCAACCTCCGGCACATCGCATCCACCTCGTCGGTGCTCTCGACCTCCATCTCTATGAGCCTGCCCACGTGGACGGTGCCCACGCCCCCGAAACCCAGAGCCGGTAGCGCGCTGCGGACCGCCTCGCCCTGGGGATCGAGAATCCCAGCCTTCGGGCGGACGAGGATACGGATCTTTAGGCTGTCAGCCATCAGCTTCGGGACAGGCTTCTCGAGGCTCGGGTGAGACAACGTAACAGGGATCGAGAGAATCGGTAGAGGGAACGACCACGCAAGAGCGGTTACGCCCCGGGCAGACATGTAGCTGACCGCTGACCGCTGAATATTGACGGCTATTCAATCTACAGCCCCTCTTTGCGTTATCTCCTGCACCCTGCGCAGCATCTCGGCGTAGGCCTCCTCGACGCCGCCCATGTCGCGGCGGAAGCGGTCCTTGTCCAGCTTCTCGCCCGTCTCCTTGTCCCAGAAGCGGCAGGTGTCGGGGCTGATCTCGTCCGCCAGCACGAGCCTGCCCTCGGCGTCGCGCCCGATCTCTATCTTGAAGTCCACGAGCGTGACCCCCCGCTCGTCGAAGAAGGGGGTGAGGATCTCGTTGACCTTCAAGCCGAGCTCCTCGCAGAACTCGAGGTCCTCGTCGGAGACGCCTAGCTCCCTGAAGTGGTACCAGTTGAGCATCGGGTCGCCGAGCTCGTCGTCTTTGTAGCAGAGCTCGACGATAGGGGCCCTTAGCTTCGTTCCCTCCTCGTAGCCAAGGCGTCTGGCGAGCGAGCCCGCGGCCACGTTGCGCACGATGACCTCGATGGGGAGCATGTCCAGCCTCTTCGTCTTTATGGCCGCGTCGTCAACCTGCTCGACGAAGTGGGTCGGGACACCGTGGACCTCGAGGTAGGCGAAGATGGTCGCGCTCATGGTCGCGTTGGTGCGACCCTTGTCCTTCCACGAGCCGCGCTTCTGCGCGTTGAACGCGGTCGCGTCGTCTTTGTAGCGGTGGACGAGCACGCCCTCCTCGTCCGTGGCGAAGACCTTTTTGGCTTTTCCTTCGTACAGCAGTTCTTCAGGCACTTTCCAGCCTCCCTTTCAGTTCCTCCACTCGCTCGAAGACGACGCCGACGTTGCGCAGCGCGTATGAGGGGTCGAAGAGGTCTCCGAGGTCCGTGCTGAGTCGCTCGCGCACTTCTTCTCTCTCCTCGAGCAGTTCTCTGAAGCCGCCCTCCCCCTCCCACGCCTGCATCGCAGCGCTCTGGACGACCGCGTAGGCGTCGTCGCGGCTCATGCCCGCCTCGACGAGGGCGAGCAGGACGCGCCCGGAGAAGACGACGCCTCCTCCGAGGTTCAGGTTGTCTACCATCCGGTCTTTGTAGACCTGGAGGCCGCGCAGGATGTGCGCGGTGGTGCGGAGCATATAGAGGGTGAGGATCGTGGCGTCGGGCAGCACCACGCGCTCCGCCGAGGAGTGAGAGATGTCCCGCTCCTGCCAGAGGGCGTTGTCCTCGAAACCGACGCTCGCGTAGCCGCGGAGCAGGCGGGCCATCCCGCAGAGGCGCTCGGAGAGGATCGGGTTCCGCTTGTGGGGCATCGCCGAGGAGCCCTTCTGGCCGCGCCCGAAAGGCTCGGCCAGCTCCCTGACCTCCGTGCGCTGGGCGCCCCGGATCTCCAGCGCTATCTTCTCGATGGTGGAGCCGAGGATGGCCAGAGTAGCCAGGACCTCGGCGTGCCTGTCGCGCTGCACGATCTGGGTCGATGCTGGAGCCGGTTTCAGACCCAGCCCCTCGCAGGTCAGAGCTTCGACCTTCGGGTCCACGTTCGCGTAGACGCCGACGGCGCCGGAGATCTTGCCCACCGCCGCGACCTCTCTGGCGTGAGAGAGCCTGTCCAGGTTGCGCTCCATCTCGAAGGACCACACCGCGAGCTTGTGCCCGAACACGGTAGGCTCCGCGTGAACCCCATGCGTCCGACCGACCATGACGGTGTGCCGATGCTCGAGGGCCATCTCGCAGAGCTGGAGGGCAAGTCCTTTCGCCTCTGCGTGGATCAGGTCGAGGGCTTTGCTCAACTGCAGGGCCCCCGCCGTATCCAGGACATCGGAACTGGTGAGCCCGAAGTGGAAATGGCGGGCGACGGCGCTGTTCACGGTTTCTGCGACGGTCGAGACAAAGGCTATGACATCGTGGTTCGTCTCGGCCTCTATCTCGTGGATGCGCTCGACCGTGAAGTCTGCCTTTTCGGCCAGCTCTTCCACCTCTTCGGCCGGG
>JARDZQ010000162.1 GCA_029240775.1 Rubrobacteraceae bacterium
CACGCCCGAGGTTGATGAAACGCACCTCGTCGGCGAAAGAGTGATGGAGCATCTCCGGCAAGGCCGTGTTTTCGGTGTCCCGGAGGGGAGCGTAATCGAAGGGCAGGCCCCGGTCCTCGACCGCGATGACGATACGCCCGGGGCGGCGGAGGACCTCGACGTCGTAGCGGCCTTCCTCGTTCGCCTCGAAGGCGTGCTCGATGACGTTGCGGCAGACCGTCTCGACCGCATGATCCAGCCGCTCTGCAGCCCAGTCCCTCGGCCCTAGCCGGCGGGCCACCCGCCGCACGAAGTCGACCACGACCGGCAACAGCTCGGCGTCGGTCGTAACCGTAACGCGAGCGACGGACCTCTCCGGCATCCCGCTCTCATCGGTCACGGGCAACACCTCCCCACCAATACAATACGCACAGATACTACTCGAGCGGCACGCATCAGCCCACACCCAGGAGGACGAGGATCAGGGTCAGGGTAAACACGCTCGCCGCCGTGGAGACCACAACGACGCTGCTCACGAAGCGGGGACGGACGTTGAATTCGATCGCCAGTATGGTCACGTTCACGGCCGTTGGCATGCTGGAGAGCATTATGGCCAGCTTCGTCGAGAGCTCGTCCAGGTTCAACAGGTAGCTCAGGCCCACCGCGAGGGGGACGGAGAGCCCCAGGCGCAAGGCCGTCCCCAGCGCGACTTTGGGTCCTTCGCTTATCCTCCCGGTCTCGGCCAGCTGGAGACCGAGGATAATCAGGAGCAGCGGTACGGCGGCGTCTGCTACGAGATCCACGCCGCGAAACACGTCGTTGAGGATGCCGTCGCCCATGGGATCGAGCCGCACTCCCCCGAGCCGGAATGCCAGCGCGGCCAGCACCGCGTAGATCTGGGGCATCCTGAGCAACTGCACGAGGGAGGAGAAGATCAGGGCCGGGCTCAACAGGTACAGGCTCACGCGGTTTACCGAGTGGAGATCGAGCTCGAGCCTGCGCTGCAGCACGCAGCCCGAGGCGACGACCACGATTATCGGCAGTAGAACCTGCGCGAAGACGGAGAACGCTATCACCGGATCGGCTCACCCCGCCAGCGGCGGACGGCGCTCGCCGTGGCGCGTGGCCCTTTCGAAGGCGTGGGCGAGCTGCAGGACACCGAAGTCGTCGCGGTACCGGCCGACGATCTGGACGCCCACGGGCAACCCTTCCGGGGTGAAGCCGCAGGGCACCGAGACGGCGGGCAACCCGGTAACGGTCACGTAGTAGCAGGACCTCATCCAGTCTATGTAGGTCTCCATCTGCTCTCCGGCGATCTCCGTGACGTAGCGCTGCTTCACGTCGAAGGGCGGCACCTGGCTCACCGGCGCCACGAGAAACTCGTAGGACTGCATGAAGGTTCGCACCCGGTGGAAGAGCTCTGTCCGCATGCGCTCCGCCCGTCCTATCTGCGGTCCGCTGAGACGCGCTCCCTCCTCGATGTTCCAGACTACGGTGTCCTTCATCTCCTCCCTGTGGTGCTCGAGCAGCTCACCGTAGGCGAGCTCGTAGCGCCACGCCCTGAGCACTTGGAAGACCTCGTCCGCGCCCGCGAAGTCAGGCTCCGCTTCCTCCACCGCACAATCCAGGGACTCGAATACGCTTCGATGCTCCTCGAGCACCGCCGTCACGCGTGGATCGACGGGCAGGCCGCCGAGGTCCCGGCTCCAGGCGACCCGGACGCCACCGAAGTCGCGCTCGAGGGGACACATGAAGAGGGTGCCCGGCTCTGTTATGGAGGCTGGGCAGCGAGGGTCCGGCCCGGCTATAGCGCTCAGCATGAGGGCCGTGTCCTCGACCGTGCGGGCCATGGGCCCGTCAACCGTGAGCGAGAGCCAGGGGGTAGGGTCGGGCCAGCTCGGCACCCGGCCCGGCGAGGGCCTGAAACCCACCACGTTGCAGAAGCTCGCCGGGTTGCGCAATGACCCGCCCATGTCGCTACCGTCGGCGATAGGAACCATTCCGCACGCCAGGGCTACTGCCGCCCCGCCGCTGCTCCCGCCGCACGTCGTGGCCGGGTCGTAGGGGTTGAGGGTCTCGCCGAAGATCTCGTTGAAGGTCTGAGAGCCGGCGCCGAACTCCGGTGTGTTCGTCTTGCCTAAGGAGATGGCTCCCGCTTCTTTGAGACGATCCACGACCAGGGCGTCGTGGTCCGGGACGAAGTCCTTGTAGACCAGAGAGCCGAAGGTGGTACGCACGCCCTTCGTGGGAAGGAGGTCCTTGTGCGCCACCGGAAGCCCGCACAAAAGCCCGACCTCCTCGCCGCGCGCGAGGGCATCGTCGGCGGCGTGCGCCCTGTCGATCGCTTGCTCGGCCGTGAGGGTGACGACGGCGTTGACCTGCGGGTTGAAGCGCTCGATCCGCGCGAGGTGCGACTCCACCATCTCCCGGACGGACAGCTCCTTCGCGCGCACCAGACGGACCAGCTCGGTGGCCGACAGGAAGCAGATCTCCGGAGTGGGCATAGTCCCCTATCTCTCATGCAGCGGCGCAGTAGACAGCCGCCCGGCAATCCGAAACCATAGTCGGAGATCACCAGCTTCGTCAAGACGCGCCTGTCAGCACGCTGCCTTTGGCAGCTTGTCAGCATTTCAGGTCTTTGTTTCGGGGGCGCAGCCTCCTGGCTTTGTGCCGGGATCTATGGTTTCGAGCAACGCTGTAGCATTACGACAGGAGGTTTTGATACGAAGGGAGTGCGCATGGATGACCTGACCGAAGCGAAGATTCTGGTGACGGGGGCCACAGATGGGCTGGGCAGGCGCGTCGCCTTCGAGCTCGCCGGGAGGGGAGCCACCATGCTGCTGCACGGCCGGAGCAGGGAGCGCCTGGAGGCCACCATCGAGGAGGTAAGGAGGGATACGGGTAGTGAGAAGGTGGGTTTTTATCTGGCGGATCTCTCCTCCCTAGGCGAGGTGCGTGCTCTGGCGGAGGAGGTCCTCGCGGAGCAGGACCGCCTCGACGTCCTGATCAACAACGCGGGTGTCATAGCGGGGGAGCGCGGGGAGAGCGAGGACGGCTACGAGCTGACCTTCGCCGTGAACTACCTGGCGCACTTCCTGCTCACCCGTTTGCTCATGCCCCTGCTCCGGGACTCCGCCCCCGCCCGGATAATTAACGTCGCCTCGGCCGGACAGAGCCCTGTGGACTTCGACGACGTCATGCTGGAGTACGGCTACGACCCCATGCGCGCGTACACCCGGAGCAAGCTTGCTCAGGTGATGTTCACCTTCGAGCTCGCACAGCGCCTCAGGGACAGCGGCGTCACCGTCAACGCCCTACACCCCGCCTCCCTGATGGAGACCAAGATGGTGCTCGAGACCTTCGGACGCTCGATGAGCACGGTCGAGGAGGGGGCGGAGGCGACCGTGCGCCTGGCCGCCTCACCGGAGCTGGAGGGCATCACGAGCCGCTACTTCGACGGGACGCGCGAGGCGCGCGCGAATTCGCAGGCCTACGACGAGAAGGCCAGGAAGAGGTTGTGGGCCCTGAGCGAGGACCTCTGCGGGCTGCGGGGTACCAGGGACGGGTGAGGAGTGAGACCCGGGATCAGAAGGGAACGGGATGAGCGGGCCGGAAGGCCAGAGACGACGCGCGCCGTCGGGTGGATGCTCCTGATCGCCAGTGCGGCGCTTGCGGGGTTGCTCGCCCAGGGCGCGGGTCTGCCCGCAGGATGGCTGGTCGGCCCGATGCTCGTCGCCATCGTCGCGGCGCTCTTATGGCCGGAGCACCCGACGATGCCGCGCTGGGGACGCCTGGCTTCGCTGGCTGTCGTCGGGGGCGTGCTCGCCGCCACCTTCAGGCCATCGGCCCTGCCCCTGATCGCCGCCAACTGGCTCCCCGTGTGCCTGGTGGTCTTCGGCACTCTGCTGCTGAGCCTCTCGGCCGGGATGTTGTTAGCCTGGATCACCCGCCTCGACCGCAGGACCGCAGCCCTGGGCTCGCTCCCGGGCGCCGCCTCGGGGATGCTGGCCATGAGCGGCCCTTTGGGCGCAGACCCCCGCCTCGTCGCCGTTATGCAGTACACGCGCGTGGTCGTGGTCGTCTTCTCCGCCGCGCTGGTCTCCCGTTTGGGGCTAGTGCCGGGGACCGTTCCGCACGAGATCTCCACCCAGAGTTTGCAGGCGTCCTCCGGAGGATCCGCCCTCGTCCAGGACCCCTGGCTGGTCTACACCCTGACGGCACTGATAGCGGGGCTCGGGGCGTGGGCGGGGACACGCCTGAGGTTGCCGGCCGGAGCGCTGCTGGGCCCGCTCATCGTGGGCGTCGGTCTGGAGGAGCTCGGCGTGGTGAGCCTTGCCTGGCCACCGGGCGTGCCGCAGGCTGCCTTCCTCGTCCTCGGCCTCTGGGTGGGGCTGCTCTTCGACCGGTCATCCATAAAGGCGGCGGGACGGCTGCTCCCCGTCGTGCTGGCCTCCGCCGCGGGGCTCGTGGTCGCCTGCGCCGGTCTCGGATGGTCTCTCGCCGCGCTCACGGACATCGACGGGCTCACCGCCTACCTCGCCACGACGCCGGGCGGCATCGACTCCGTGTCGATCATGGCCCTCGGGAGCGGAGCCGACGCCCCGCTGGTCCTGGCGGTGCAGATGCTGCGCCTCTTTGCCGTAGTGCTCGCCGGCGCTCTCCTCGGACGGTGGTGGTCGTAGCGGCCCTCCAGGATAATGCGGGCGAGCTAACGGAAGGAGAGGGATGCCCATAGATACCGCGCTGGTGGGCGCGCTGCACGTCGAATACCTGAAGAAGGGTGAGCCCCGAGACGAAGAACATCCCCACCACGTCCTCTTCCAGACCTCCACTATAGACGCTTTGCTGGAGGGGAGGTACGACGGCGACGTAAGCTTCGCGGAGCTCGAGGGGCGCGGAGACTTCGGCCTCGGCACGCTCGAGGCGCTGGACGGCGAGATGGTCGCCCTCGACGGCGGCTTCTACCAGGTGAAGGCGGACGGGCGGGCTTACCCTATAGACGGAGGGATGAGGACGCCGTTCGCCGTTGTGACCTTCTTCGACCCGAACCTCTCACGGGCGCTCCCCGGACCTGTGGACCTTTCTGCATTCTGTGAACGTCTGGACCGGCTCGTCGGCGGCGAGGCCTCGTGCTACGCCGTCCGCGTTGACGGGCGCTTCGAGTACGTCAGGACGCGCAGCGTTCCCCGGCAGCGAAAGCCGTACCCGCCGCTCGCGGAGGTCGTCACGCACCAGCCCACCTTCGAGCTGCGCGACGTATCCGGCAGCCTCGTCGGGTTCCGCTTCCCGGACTACGCTCAGGGCCTGAACGTGGCGGGCGACCACCTCCACTTCATCACGGCGGAGA
>JARDZQ010000163.1 GCA_029240775.1 Rubrobacteraceae bacterium
CAAGTTGGTGGAGGGGGGGGAAGGTCCTCGCCATCGCCTCGACGGTCTCGCGCCCGACGAGGATGTTGCCCTGAGCCGCGTAGTGCTCCCCCGTAACACCTCCGGCCCATTCGAAGCACTCGCTCCCGGTGAAGGTCGATGCCCTCCCCGCGGCGTCGACGACGCCCAGTTGCCGGTGCTCGCGCTCGTCGTCGGAGGAGATCAGGGCTTCGACCGTCTCCTGAGCGGTCTTGCCCTGCGACATCAGCTTGAGTCCGCGCGGCCCGTAGTTGAAGTTCGCCAGCGCCTGCGTCGCCACCGCCCCAACCCCGGCGCGCGCCCAGGGCACTATCGCGCCGACCGCGAGAAACTTCGACTGGACGGCGACGCCCCATGTGTCCGTCTCGGGGTCGAAGCCGACGATAGAGAAGGTCGCGACGACTCTCAACGCCCCTCACTAATCATAGGTCCGGGGGTCCAGGGCCTCGCGGACGCCGTCGCCGAGGAGGTTGAAGCCGAGGACGGCGAAGAAGATCGCCATCCCCGGGAAGAAGGCCATCCACCAGGCCGACGTGAGGTAGGACTGGGCCTGGAAGAGCATCGAACCCCAGCTCGGCTCCCCCGGCTCGGCTCCGAGGCCCAGGTAAGAGAGTGTAGCCTCGGCGATAATCGCGTAGCCCATCGCGAGTGTGGTTTGCACCAGCAGCGGCGGCAGCGAGTTCGGCAGGACGTGGTGGGTCATGATTCGAAGGTTGCCAGCGCCGACGGCCCTGGCAGCCTCCACGTAGTCGAGGCCCCGGACGGTGAGAACCTGGGCGCGCGTTATCCGCACGAAGTTCGGTATGAAAGCTATGCCGATGGCGATCATGGCGAAACCCAGGCCCCCGCCCAGGATGGCCGCTATGACGAGCGCCAGGATCAGGAACGGGAAGGCCTGGATGCTGTCCACGACGCGCATCAGGACCCACTCGTCCCAGAAGCCCCTGAAGTACCCGCTCACCAGACCCAATGGCACCCCGACGCCCATCGCGATGCCGACGGAGATCAGGGACGCCTCGAGCGATATCCTCGCCCCGTAGACCACGCGGGAGAAGACGTCGCTACCTAAAGAGTCCGTGCCCATCAGCCCACCCTCGCCCGGCGGCCGGAGGGTCAGGGCGTAGTCCTGCGCCTGCGGGTCGGACGGCGCTATGAGCGGCGCGAAGACCGCGGTGAGGACCAAGATAACGACTATGACGAGCCCCACGACGGCGAGCTTGTTGCGCTTGAAACGCCGCCAGAGAGTGGCCCATCTTCTCTTTCGCGGCTCGATGGTCTGCGTTCTTGCCTCGCCGGCTACCCTCTCGCTCACGGCTACTCCTTGCTCAACGCGATGCGCGGGTCTATCACGGCGTAGAGCACGTCTACGAGCACGTTTATGAGGACCACTATGACGGTCACCGTCAGCACGGCGCCCTGCACGACCGTGAAGTCCCTCTGCTCGATGGACTCGACGATCAGGCGCCCGACCCCCGGGAGCTGGAAGACCTGCTCGGTGACGACGAGCCCGCCCAGGAGACCGGCGATCTGCAAGCCGCTGGCGGTGACGAAGGGGATGAGCGCGTTGCGGACGGCGTGCTTGATGACGACGACGCGCTTGGAGAGCCCTTTGGAGAAGGCGGTTCTCACATAGTCGGAGCCGAGCTCCTCGAGCAGGCTGCTGCGGAGCATCCGCGTCAACTCCGCCGACTCCCTCAAGCCCGTGGCGAGGACCGGCAATATCATGGCCGTGATGTTGGCTACCGGGTTCTGGAAGAACGGCTCGAAGCCGGAGGCCGGGAGCCAGCCGAGGTTCACGGCGAAGATGATGATGAACATCATCCCTAGCCAGAAGTGCGGAATCGAGATCCCCCCGAGCGCGAACCCCGTGCTCAGGTAGTCTATCCAGGTCCCCCGGTTGCTCGCCGACAGGATTCCCGCCACGACAGCTATCGTGAGGCTAACGAAGAAGGTGCCTAAGGCTAGCTCCAGGGTTACCGGCAGCCGCTGCAGGATCAGCTGCGATACGGGCGTCCCGTCGACCAGCGACTCCCCGAGGTTGCCGTGAAGCACGCCGTCCAGCCAGTCTACGTACTGAACCACGAGCGGCTTGTTAAGGCCGAGCTGCTCGCGCATCTGCTCCTTGGCCTGCTCCGAGGCCTCGGGCCCCAGGATCACCGTGGCGGGGTCGCCGGGGATGAGGTTTATCATCGACCAGCACACCACGCTGACGATGAACAGTATCGGCAGCGTCAGGAGCAGCCTGCGGATCAGGAACGCCACCGAACCTCCGCTCCTACTCCTGTTGCTGCTTGCTCACGCCCGCGAGCCTCAGGATGCCGTCGGGGTAGGGCTTGAAGCCCTGGACGGTGGGCTGCATGGCGAAGTCCGTGGTCTGGTTGTTGTGGTAGAGGTAGACGTAGGGTACGTCCTCGTGCAGGATCTCCATTACCTGGGTGTAAAGTTCCTTGCGCCTCTCCTGGTCGGCGACGCTGCGCGCCTCGCCCAGCAGCCGGTCCACTTCAGGGTTGCTGTAGCCGGAGTCGTTGAAGTCGCCGTCGGTGACCGTAAAGTCGTAGATGTTGAGGTCGGGGTCGATCCGGCCGCTCCAGCCGAGGAACAGCGCCTCGAAGTCCCCGCTCGTGGAGTCCTCGAGCAGCGTCCCGAACTCTAGTTGCTCCAGCTTGACGTCGATGCCTGCGGGCTTGAGATTATTCTGGATCACCTGCCCGATCTGCTGGTTGAGCGGCGAGGGATCTAGCTTCAGGGTGAAGGAGAAGCCGTTCGGCTCGCCCGCTTCCTGGAGCAGGGCCTTCGCCTCCTCGACGCTTCGCGGCGGGTACGCGTCGCTCTCTTCGCTGTAGGCCCACGAAGCCTTGCTGAAGGGCGAGTTGGCCGGCGTGCCCCCGACGTTCCTGAGCGCCGCGCTGACGATGGCCTCGCGGTCCACGAGGCGGTAGACCGCCTGGCGGAGTTGCTTGTTGTCGAACGGCGGCTGCGTGACGTTGAGCCATATCCCCTGGTAGCCGAGTCCGGGCTCGACGGAGACCCGGTAGTCGCCGCTCTCCTGCAGTTCCTTGAACTCCACGGGAGGGATCGAGTCGATCAGGTCGAGCTCGCCGCTCTGCAGGTTCTGGTACTGGACGTTCTCGTCGTCTATGCCCCGGTACTCTATCTTGTCGATCTTGGGCAGGCCCTCTCTCCAGTAGTCCTGGTTCTTCTCGACCGTGATGTGGTCGCCCCTGACGCGCTCGACAAACTCGAAGGGCCCCGTGCCGACCGGGTTCTCGGAGATGCGGCCGTTGCTATCCTCTATGGCTTTCGGGGAGGCCATGATCCCCGCGCGGTCCGTCAGGACGGCGAGGAACGGGGCGAAAGGCTCGCTCAAGGTCACCCGCACCGTGGACTCGTCTACGACCTCGACTGACTCGATGGGCTCCACCTCGGTGCTCCGTACGGAGTCCTCCTCCTGGTAGCGGTCGAGGTTGAACTTGACGGCCTCAGCGTTGAACGGGGTCCCGTCGTGGAACTTGACACCCTCTCGCAGATGGAAGGTATAGACCGTATCGTCGTCGGAGACCTCGTAGCTCTCGGCGAGCATGGGAACGATCTCGCCTTCCTGGTTTATGTCGACGAGCTTGTCGTAGATGCTCGCCATCACCTGCCGGTCCACGTAGGCGCTGGATAGGTTCGGGTCCAGCTCCGGCGGCTCCGCTTCGAGTGCGACATAGAGGGTGCCGGGCGGCGTGTTCGACTGGGGCGCGCCTCCCCCACCGCATCCAACCACGACCAATGCCACTAGCGCTAAGAATGCGAACGCGCCAGCACGGATGACCTTTGTCATGCCCGCATCTCCCCTGTCTGATTCCCTTTCAACCCCGTTAGACGCAAAAGTAACAGCAACCATAACGCCGGTCAAGCCGACGCCCCATCAGCGGCCGACGGCGTAGCCCTGCATCCCCCTCGGGTTGGCGCCGGCCCGCAGCAGTCCTTGCTCGCGATCCCGGCTCACCGCGGACAGCCGCCCCAGCGACCAGCCGTCAACGACCGTCACCTCGTGGCCGCGCACGCGGAGCGCCGCGACCGTCGCGGGATCCAGCCGGGCCTCGGTCACCACATGGCCGGGCGCCGAGGTGCGCGGGTAGAAAGAGCTGGGGAAGTGCTCCGTATGAAAATTCGGCGCGTCTATAGCCTCTTGCAGGTTGAGGCCGAAGTGGACGTGCGCCAGGAAGAAGTTAAGCGACCACTGATCCTGCTGGTCTCCTCCTGGGGTGCCGAAGGCCATGTAAGGCTCGCCGCCGCGCAACGCGAGCGAAGGGCTCAGGGTGGTGCGGGGCATTTTTCCTCCCACCAGGGAGTTGGGTAGACCTCCGGTCAGCCAGAACATCTGCGCGCGGGTACCTAAAGAGAAGCCAAGTCCGGGGATCACCGGCGAGCTCTGCAGCCATCCGCCGCTCGGGGTAGCGGAGACCATGTTCCCGTGACGGTCCACAACGTCTACGTGGCAGGTATCCCCGCTGCCCTGATCTTCGCGCGGCACCGTCGGCTCACCGGCCCCGGCAGACCCGTTCGTGAGTGCTCCGGCCGTGGGCACGGGCGGAAGGCGCGGCTCTCCTTCTCCGACCGCGCCGGGGCGCAGCTCGTGAGAGGACTCCTCCCCGATAAGGGCCCGGCGTGCCTCCGCGTAGGCCGGGTCGAGCAGATCGGAGAGCGGCACGTCGACGAAATCGGGGTCGCCGTAGTAGGCTTCGCGGTCGGCGAACGCGAGCTTGGCGCACTCCACCACGGTGTGGACGAAGTCGGGCGTGTTGTGCCCCATGGAGGCAATGTCGAACCCGGCGAGCAGCGCCAGCTGCTGGAGGAACACCGGCCCCTGACACCACGGTCCTGCCTTGCAGACGGTGTAGCCGTGATAGTCCAGCGTCGCCGGTTCCTCCAACCGCGCCCGGTAGCGGCCGAGGTCGTCGCCGGTGAGCAGCCCGCGGTGGCGACGCCCCGAGGTGTCCATGACCGACGTCGTGGGCACCCACCCGTCGATGGCCTCGGCGACGAACCCCCGGTAGAACGCGTCCCTGGCCGCCTGGATCTGCTCGTCGCGGTCACTGGTTTTCGCTTCGGCCTCCTCGACGATGCGGCGGTA